>JAAYLE010000053.1 GCA_012522085.1 Bacillota bacterium
GATGTGGAGGGAGCCCAGGTGACGGCAGCAACAGCGCCTTCCGTCGCGAACGTCATCCTCGGCCTTGTTCCCACCAATCCTTTTCAAGCGCTAATCGAGGGCAACATGCTGCAAATCATCGTGGTCGCCCTGTTTTTGGGGCTTGGCATCACCTTGGTCGGCAAGTCAGCACAAGTTGTCTTGGACTTTTTCGCCGCCTTCGCTGAAGTCATGTACAAGATCACCGGGGTGATCATGGAGCTGGCTCCCTACGGAGTTTTCGCCCTGATCGCGCCGGTAGTGGCATCCTATGGGCTGGGGGTTGTCCTTCCGCTATTTAAGGTCATCCTCGCGGTCTATCTTGGCTGCATCCTCCACTGGGTTCTCGTCTACAGCCCCCTCGTCAGAGGATTGGGCAAGATAAGCCCCTGGCAATTCTTTCGTGAGATTTCGCCGGCCCAGATCTATGCCTTCAGCACCTGCAGCAGCTCGGGAACCCTTCCGATATCAATGGAATGTGCGCGCAAGCTGGGCATACCCAACCAGATCAGCAGCTTCGTCCTGCCTTTAGGAGCTACCATTAACATGGATGGAACGGCGCTATACCAAGGGGTATGCGCCGTGTTCATCGCTCAAGTCTATGGCCTCAACCTTGGCTTCGCCCAGCAGCTGATGATCGTGCTCACCGCAACTTTAGCTTCCATCGGCACTGCCGGGGTGCCCGGGGCGGGGCTCATCATGTTGTCCATGGTGCTTACTAGCGTTGGCCTGCCCCTGGAAGGCATTGCGCTAGTTGCCGGCATCGATCGGATCCTGGATATGATGCGCACCACCACCAACATCACCGGCGACTTAGTCGGCGCTCTGATCATCGCCGAGTCGGAAACCGAGCATTCCATAGCCGAATCCCCGTCCTTGTCCGGATAACAGCTAGAGGGACTGGTTCAGGTCTTACCTGAAGCAGTCCCTCCAAAAGCCTGGGAGTAGGCCTGTAAGCCGGGTTCTGTCGAGGGTGATCATCCTTCTACGATATCGGTTGCCCGATACCTCCAGCGACCTAACCCGAGGAATCAGCGGGCAGCTTCATCTCCCTCCTATTTGGTCTTTCTCCGGGTGGGGTTTACCTAGCCAGCTAGTCACCAAGCTGCTGGTGCGCTCTTACCGCACCGTTTCACCCTTGCCCCGAGGGGCGGTTTGCTTTCTGTGGCACTTTCCTTGGGGTCACCCCCACTGGGCGTTACCCAGCACCCTGCCCTATGGAGCCCGGACTTTCCTCGGATGCCACCTTGCGGCCTGGCACCCGCGATCACCCAGCCTACTCCAAAGTCATTGTATCATGATTAGTCCCCTTGAGGGAATTCGATCTTAGCACAGCAGGCACCTTGCGTCAAAGCCAAGTGATTCCACATCAGTCAGCGAGGCACAAAAGGCGTCCACAATGCTCGCAGAAAACCCCTTGCCCGCCCTTGCGCAGCTTCCCCAGCTGAGTGGGCGACAGACCCACGCTGCAGCCCCCGCAGATTCCGTTGCGGACCTCAACGACTACCCTGCCTTGGCCTTTTGCCTGCATCCGCTCATAGGTGGCCAACAAGGAAGGAGGAATGGAGGCCTGTGCTTTTTCCCGGAGCCTTTGCAGCTCCCGCATTTCCCGCCGCCAGCGCTTAACTGTCCGGTCAAGTTCCGCCAGGCACCCTTGCAGCTCATCTTGGACTTCCTCCAGCTGACCCCGATGTTCTTTCGTTTCAGCAGCCACTTCTTCGGCTTGCAGCATCAAGTTGAGGATCTCATCTTCCAAAGCATCGGCCCGCTGTTTTAGGCTTTCACACCTGCTTTCCACCTGAGCCAGCTCTTTGGGATTCTTGAGCTCGCCGCTGTAGAGCTTTTTCTTCAAAAGCTCCAGCTGACTCCTGCTCTCAGCTAGGTCTAAATTTAGCCGCCGGGAGCGCAGTTCGTTTGTCCGCAAGCACTCCTCCTTCTCGGCTAATAGCTGCCGGATCTCCTTCTCCCGCATCTTAAGGGCCAGGATCAGCCGCTTAACCGGCAAGTCTCTCATCATCGACTCAATCTTGGCCATGTCCATATCCAGCTGTTGAACCTCAAGAAGCGCCTTCATTTGCGCATCCATCTGGTGCTTTCCACCCTTCAGCTGCGGGTAGCCCCCAACAGGTCTTTGTAAGTCTCAATGTCCATGCCGGTGCCCACTTGTTTGACGCGGATATCGCTGCCGTTTTTCTGGGCGCACTTCACACATCGCCGTGTATTCGGCAGCGCCTCTAGCCTTTCCCGGGGTATCTGCTCACCACAAAACTCACACTTGCGCTCCATGACGGGGTTCCTCCCTCTCGGCGACAAAACCTTGCCTGCGGCTAGTTCAACTCCATAAAGGGCTCCCGTTGAACCTTGGTGCAAACAACCGGCAGGTCGGCTCCTGCCTCCGCCAGTTTTCCTTCAAGGAATCTTGCCATGCCCGATACCGCTATTAGTTCCGTCCAGTAGTGACCCCCATCGATGAGGGCGAGCCCTAAAGACTGTCCCAGGAGAAAATCATGATATTTCAAATCGCCGGAAATATAGACTTGGGCCCCAAGGTCCGCAGCGAGAGAAATCAGTCCTCCACCGCTGCCTCCGCATAGGGCAACCTTGTCGACCTTCTGAACAAGTTCACCGCTCACTCTGACGGCACGCGCTCCCAGTCGCTTCTTGACGGTGAAGGCAAGCTCTTCAAGGGCCATTGGTGCGGGCAGGGAGCCCAACCGGCCAGGACCTCCTCGAACCCCTGGATTCACCAAGGGATATAGATCATAGGCCTCCTCTTCATAAGGATGGGCATCCATCATCGCCCTTACCACCTTTGTCCGCAGCGACCGGGGCAGGATGGTCTCCAGTCGGACTTCATCCACCTCTTCGATTTCATCAACTTTCCCTATATATGGTTTAGCCCCCGTCAAAGGCTTGAACGTTCCTTTGCCGAGGGCTTGGAAAGTGCAGTGGCTGTATTGGCCGATATGTCCAGCACCCGCCTCGGCCAGGGCGTTCATCAGCTTTCCAGCATGGTCTCGGGGCACAAAGACGACTAGCTTTTCCAAGGGGTCCGCCTTGCCAAACGGCTGCGCTTCCTTAAGCCCCAATGCTTCGGCCAGCCAGCAGTTCAGGCCCCCCCGCGCATTATCGAGATTGGTATGGAGTGCATAGACGCTCGCGCCTCGGACCGCAGCCTCCTTGATAAGGCGCCCTTGGGGTCTATTCCAGCTGAGCCTGGTCAATGGCCGGAAAATCAACGGATGGTGGGTGACAAATAGGTTGACGCCCTTCTCCAATCCCTCAGCCAAGACTTCCTGGGTAAAGTCCAATGACACCATGATCCCCGTCACCACATCGCCGGGATCGCCAAGCTGCAGTCCAGGATTGTCCCATTCCTCTGCGAGATGCAGCGGGGCCAGGTCTTCCAACCACCGGATGACATCCCTTACCTTGATAGCCATTGCATCACCTTCTCCAATCGGCCTAGCTGGATGGACAGTTCCTGTCGGCGTCTTCGACTGCGTTCACTATCCTTCGCCTGCAAATCCGCCATGACATCCATCATTTCCTGCTTCCGACTATTCAAGAGTGGCAGCAACAGAGGGTGTCTTTTCCTCAGCAAACATGGTCCAAGTCCCACTAGCCAACTCCCGGGCGCCTCCACCTCTTCCGCCAAGTCGCCCACATCCCAATTGCTGCCTTCCCTACCCACCGCGATTATCTCGTAGACCCGGCCGTCTTCTTCCACCAATTCTTCATCTATCAGGCCAAATCCATTGTCAGCGAGCCAACACCGCAGGTGATGTCCATCCCTCATAGGCTGCAGGATGAGCAGTCGTAGACTTTTCGCCTGGGGGAGCTCCCTCGTCAAGATGTCCAGGATATTCTTCCCGCCCATACCAGCGAGCACTGCCGTCTCCACATCCGATCGGCCTTTGATCACCTCAAGACCAAAGCCCAAATGCAGCTCCACCCGGTCGATCCATCCCGACTCGATAAGGTTGGAGCGGGCGGCCTCCAACGGCCCTGAACGGCAATCAGAGCCGATGATCACACCCTGCTGTCCCCGCCGTGCTAAGGCTATGGGCAAGAGGGCGTGGTCGGTGCCGATATCAACCACTCCACAGTCGTCGGGAACAAGGTCCAAAATGGCACCCAGCCGCGATGATTTCATCAACCCGCTTTTTTCGCCCCCTACGTTATTTGTATGGGTCTTCGGCAATTGGGGGCATAGTTCCTTCTCCCAGGTATTTCTTTCTGAAACGACAATGTTATTTGGTCTTAATTGGTCTTTTCTTTGTTTTCCCTATTACGCATCCATTCCACCACTCGTCTGCGGGCAATGTCCACATATTCCTGTTTGATGTCGTAGGCCACATAATGACGTTGGGTGCTCAAGGCCGCGATGCAGGTGGTCCCGCTGCCACAGAAAGGGTCCAACACCACATCGCCGACGAAAGTATATAACTGAATGCACCGGTAAGGCAATTCTACCGGAAAAGGTGAAGGATGTTCGACCCGCCGCGCCGACTCGGTGGGGAAAGTCCAAATACTCTTGGTAAACTCCAGGAATTCGTCGCGGGTGATGGTGCTTTTCCGGGAGTGCTGCTTGCGCCCGAAAACCGCCTTGGAAAAGACCAGGATGTATTCGTGGACATCCCTTAGGGTTGGATTGGAGGCCGACATCCAGCTGCCCCAGGCCGTCGACACCCCTGCCGACGCCCCTTTGTTCCACAGGATCTCGCCCCGCATCAAGTAGCCTAAATCTAACATGTCCTGGATGATGTAGCTGTGGAGGGGTATATACGGTCTTCGCCCCACGTTAGCAACGTTGATGCAGACCCGTCCCCCGGGCACCAATACCCGGTAGGTTTCTGCGAACACGGCTCGCAACAGCTCCCGGTATTCACTCAATGATAAGTCCTCATCGTAATCCTTGCCAACGTTGTATGGCGGGGAGGTCACCACCAAGTGGATCGAGTTCTCGGGGAGCTGCTCCATGCTTCGACTATCTTGGCAGATAATAGTATCCAGGACTTCCGCCGGAACAGGCTGTTCTTCTCCGGATTGCCGCCTCTCATCCTTCATCCCTTGGTAGAGTCGGCTGTCGTAAAACTGCTGTGAATCATGGTTCTCTCGCCTTCCTACCCCGAAGGAGGAGGTTCTTGTCCCGGACCTTCGCACATTCATGCAACGCACCTCCCATCAGCCATACTTCTTTGCCGACGGCCAGGAGCCTGCCGTTCCTGCTTACAGAGCCCAGAAAAAAAGAAAACCCTTTCCACAAGGAAAGGATTGTAGGTTGGTACCCCCAAGGGGATTTGAACCCCTGCCTTCGCCGTGAAAGGGCGGTGTCCTAGGCCGCTAGACGATGGGGGCACCGCAAACACGTTGTTATTTTAGCATAGACAAGGCGGCAGCGCAACCCCTAAATGCCCGGTGACTGTGTCAAGAGTTTGTGGGTAAGTCTCCCGATCCCCGAATGGCTGTCAAAGATGATTATCAAATGTTGCAATCGTGACTCAAACGATGTAGAAAATGTGACATGCCTCCCGACCGAGTTCGAC
>JAAYLE010000054.1 GCA_012522085.1 Bacillota bacterium
GCCCTGATGGTTGGGGCCTTCGCTGCTTTGTATGGAGGAGGCATCTAGCAAATGGTGCGCCGGGAGGAAGGTCAGGCCATGGTTGAGCTGGCCATCACCTTGAGCCTGCTTTTGTTGATCCTCCTTGGGGTGATGGAATTTGGCCGCTTGGGCCACGCCTATCTGGTGGTCACCCATGCCGCCCGGGAAGGGGCCAGGGTGGCTGCCCTGGGCTACGGCGACGACATAGTCGAACAGCGGGTCCTTGATGCGGCCGGGACCCTAGATGGGACCAAGCTGGAGGTAGCAGTTGCTCCCGGGACGAGGGTCAGGGGAGAAGGAGTAATGGTTCAGGTTTCATATCCCGTCGAAATCATCGCCCCGCTTATCCAGCAGATCGTGCCCAGCCCAGTCATCGTCCGGGGCAGGACCACTATGCGGGTGGAGTGATGGCAATGTTTGGCAAGTTGATCAGGCGCGAAGAAGGCGCCGTACTGGTCATGGTCGCAGCGGGCATGGCCGTTTTGCTTGGCTTTCTAGCCCTCGTCGCCGATGTGGGCTTCCTTTATTTGAACCGGGTCCAACTGGTCAACGCGGCGGATGCCGCGGCATTGGCGGGGGTATGGCACCTGCCGGGGGAGCCTGGAGAGGCGAAGACAGTGGCCAGGGAGTATGCCCGAAAAAACGGCCAAGCAGATGATCAGATACAGGTTCAAACCGTCGATGGCGACTATGGCCTTCAGGTGCGAATTCAACGGCAGGTCGACCTCTTCTTTGCCCGGATGGTAGGAATTGACCGGGGAACTGTGGGCGCCGCGGCAACTGCCCGGATTTGGGGGCTTGATGCGACAAACAACGTTGTTCCCCTGGGGGTGGTCGAACAGAACTTTGAATTCGGCTATGAATATGTCTTGAAGGCCGGCAGCATCACCCCCGGGGCGCCTTATACGGGGAATTATGGAGCCCTGTCCCTTGGGGGAACTGGGGCCAAAGTCTATGAGAACAACCTGAAAACAGGCTACACCGGCATTCTCCGAGTGGGGGACAGAGTTTACACCGAGCCGGGAAACATGGTTGGTCCCACCAGGAAGGGAGTCGAGCATCGCATTAGTAGATGCAGCCACGGAGGGTTTGAAAACTGCATCGCTACCGTCGACTGCCCCAGGGTGGTGGTGGTTCCCATCATCGATCGGCTGAATGTGCCGGGGAGGAGCGAACAGGTGACGATCTTGGGCTTTGCCGTCTTCTACTTGCAGGGGGTCAAATCCGGGGAGATCACCGGCCGCTTCATCCGCCGGCTTGTCGATGGAGAAAAGGGAGACGTCATGCATTTCGGCGCCGTGGTTGCCGCCCTGGTTGATTAAAGAGGTGAGAAGAAATGAAAAACCCGAAGATAATCATCGCTATCGCCTTGGCCCTTGGTTTGATTTCTGCCGGCATGGTTTACCGCTATGCAGCCAAGTTGGACGAGAAGGCGCCGGAGCCGGCAAAAACCACCGTTGTTGTTGCCTCCCGGGCGATTCCTTCCCGGACAAGGGTGGAAAGGGATGCCCTGAGGTTGATGGAGGTGCCGGTGGAGCACGTCCACCCCGACTCTATAAGGAAAGTGGAGGATGTTGCCGGACGCATCACCCGGGGTGAGATCCTTCCCGGCGAGCAGGTCCTGGAAGGCCGGCTCTATGACCGGGATGAGCGCCCGGGGATGAGCTTCATCATTCCCGAGGGCAAGCGGGCAGTGACCATCGCCGTCAACGAAGTGCTGGGCGTCGCCGGATTCATCAATACAGGGGACTTTGTGGATGTCCTGGGGACCTTCGACGGGGGAGTGGCGGGTGAAGACCTGACGACCACCGTCCTGCAGCATGTCCAGGTGTTGGCGGTCGCCCAGCAGATGGAACGAACCGGCGATGAAAAACCAAAGGTGACCACGACGGTGACTTTAGCGGTGACGCCCAAGGAGGCGGAAAAAGTCACCTTCGCGGAAGAGCGGGGTCGGCTGCGCTTGGCCCTGCGCCCCGCCGAGGCGCCCGCCCGGGTAATCCGTCTCGCCCCGGTCACCGCCGAGGAAGTGGTGGGAAGGAGCGTCAAGCAGGCGGCGGTGGTTGTGCAGGCTGAGCCCCAGCCTAAGCCGAGTTGGTCAGTCGAAGTTATCCGCGGGACAGCAAGAGAAGAGGTCAACCTTTACTAGGAGTCTGGGAGGGAGCCGCCATGTCTAGATTGGCCCGGGTTGTGGCATTAGTATTGATAGTCTCATGCACCTTCGGATCGGCTCTTGCCTCCCCCTTCCCCGAGGAGGGGGCGGAGCTGTTTGTCATTTCGGGGCGCTCTAGGCTGCTCAGCGCCGCGGGGGTTCTCCGGGTTGCCGTCGCCGATCCGGAAATCGCGGACGTAGCCGTCATCTCGCCCCGGGAGGTCCTCATCAACGGCAAAGATCCCGGAGAGACCTCCCTGCATCTTTGGCATGCCAAGGGCCGGAATTCATACCGGATCGTCGTCTACCGGGATGAGGGGCGCCTGGAGGAGGAAATAGCCAGAACCATCGGTTTGGAAGGGATAAAGGTGATGGTCCTCAACAGGACGGCCATCTTGGAAGGAAGGGCCCCGTCCTCAGAGGCTAAGGAGCGGGCCGGGGCCATCGCCCGAGCTTTCGCCGATGAAGTAGTCAACCTCTTGGAAGTTGGCCCCGGGGGAGGGGAGTCAGGTGAAAGCCTGGACGCCCTCATTGAAAGACTAATTGACCTGCCGACAGTTAAGGTCCAACTGGTGGGCGACGCCATCTTCCTGGAGGGGGCGGCCCCCGATGAGGCTGCCTATGAGCGCGCTGAAGCTTTGGCCAGGGCTTTCGGGAGGCCAGTGGTCAATCTGCTCCAGCTGGAGGAGGGGGATCCGCCCCTCCAGCAGGCCATCGCTGCCGCCATTGGGGATCCGGCCATCCATATCACCCGCCATGGGGAGACGATTTTCCTGGAAGGCGTGGTCCCGACGGAACTGGAGAAGGAGCGGGCCGAAAAGATCGCCGCGGCCTTCACCCCCCATAGTGTAAGCCTGCTGCAGGTATACTCCCTGGAGATGGACGGGAAGGAAGAGTTGCTCTGGAAGCTAAGGAAAAACCTAAGCCCCGGGGTTGGGGCTAGATTTTACGGGGAGACCCTGTTCCTGGAAGGAACGGCAGGCTCCGAAAAAGACAAGGAAAGATCCGAGTCCATCGCCAAGGCCCTCTGGCCTGAGGTGAGGAATCTGATCCAGGTCCTGCCCGCAGGAGATTCCGAAGGGGGATTGGCTTCGACCATCGCCCGGCTGATCGACCGGGAGGAGATTGCGGTGATAGAAGTTGAGGGCGCCATCTTCCTTGAAGGAAAGGCATCCTCGGAGCATGAACGTCGCCGGGCGGTGGAGTTGGCCCGGGCCTTCGGTCTGCCCGTGGTCGATCTGCTCGTAGGGCCCGAGGCTGGTTCCCAAGGGGCAGTGGAAAGTTCCGTAGCTCGAGCCATCGGGCAAACGGACGTCCAGGTCACCATGTACGGGGAGACCTTGTTCCTCGAGGGCGTCGTCCGGGAGGAAAAGGATAAGGAGAGGGCGGAGGCCGTCGCATCGGCCCTTTGGTCTCCGGTTGTGAACTTGATCCAAGTTAGGGAAGAAGCTCCCTCCGCGCGGGGCGAGGTCGCCGCGGAGGTGGCCGGGCTCATCGACCGGGAAAGCGTCTCCGTCAGTGAGGTTGCTGGCAACATCTTCCTTGAGGGCGAGGTCCCTTCGGAACTTGAACACAAACGCGCGTTGGAGCTGGCCAAGGCCTTCGGTCTGCCCGTGGTCGACTTGCTTAGGGTCTCATCCCTGCCGATGCAGGAAGAGGAGGAGGTCCTGCGGTCCATCAAGGAGGCCATCGGAGCTGGCGAAGTCCAGGTGCGCCTCCTTGGCAAGACCATTTTTCTCGAGGGCTTGGTGGAAGACGTCAAGACAAAAGAGCGGGCAAAGGCGGTGGCCGAAGCCCTCTGGCCTGAAGTTCGCGATTTCGTCGAAGTCTGGCAGCCTGCCGCTGCCGATCCCGGCGGGACCGAGATCGCCGGGGAGGCGGCGAAAGTCATCGATCGCCCGAACATTGAGGTCCGGGAAGTTCGCGGCACCCTCTTCTTGGAGGGGACGGTCCCCGATGAGGCGGAAAGAAGGCGGGCGGTGGAGCTGGCCCGGGCCTTCGGTCTGCCTGTCATTGATCTTCTCTCTGTGAGCGCCCGGGAGGAAAGCTTCGATCAAAGCCTGGCCGACTCCCTGCTGCAGGGGACTATTGAAAGGGCCATCGACCAGGAAGGCATCCAGGTGGAGGCTTTCAACGGCACGGTGGTCTTGACCGGAGAAGCCCTCCAGGAAGCAGATATCAAGCGGGCCGAGTACATCGCCAAGGCTTTCGCCGGGCAGGTGGTCAACTTAATTGACCTGGCCGCTCCCGGGCAGGAGGTCCGGGAAGAAGCCTCCTTGCCTGTCGAACCATTGGCCCGGGAGCTCGAAGAAGCCATCGGCGACAGGGACGTCTCCGTTCGGGTCCTTCAGGGGAAGGTGATCCTGGAAGGGACCGTCGATAAGGCCTTTCGTAAAGAGAGGGCCGAGCGGCTGGCGTCGGTCTACTATCCCCAGGTGGTCAGTCTGATCCTCGTTGAGGAGCCGCCGAAGCCTGATCCGGCTCATAAAGTGCAGCGGGCCATCAATCTGCCAGGGGTAAGGGCTTCCGCAATGGGCAGCGGCATTCTCCTGGAGGGGACCGTTAGGGATCAGCGGGAGCTCAGCCGAGCCTTGCAGATCGCCGAAGGCTACAGCGGTCAGGTAGTCAATTTGCTCCAGGTGGAAAAGCCCTGGCAAGTCCTCCTGCAGGTTCAGGTAGTGGAGGTTGATCGTTCCGCGGCAGACAAGCTGGGCATCCAGTGGGGGACCATGTTGGAGGAAGTTTTCATACCCAACTGGCTGCGGGTGGAGGAAGAGACAGTTGGGGGGCCGTGGGCCAGACTCAACCGACTGGCCGCTGAGCTGGAGGCCCTGGTCGAAGATGGCAGCGCGACTATCCTCGCCTCTCCCAGCTTGCTGACCATGTCCGGGGAGGAGGCCAATTTTCTCGTCGGCGGCGAGATCCCCGTAGTGGTTCCCCAAGGAGAAGATATGGGCATCGTTTGGAAGACCTATGGGGTCCATTTGCGGATGACTCCCATCGTGGAAGCAGAGGGTGAGGAAGTCACCGTCATTGTCAAGCCTGAAGTCAGTACCCTGGACTGGACTAACGGAATTAGGATCAACAATGTGGTTCTTCCGGCCATTAGCACCCGGCGGGTGGAGACCCAGGTGCGGGTGGGAACCGGGGCCACCCTGGTCATCGGAGGGCTGCTGCAGAGGGAGGAAGCGGAAAGTATAGCTAAAGTGCCCCTGCTAGGGGACCTTCCCGTACTTGGCGCCCTATTTCGCAGCAAGAAGTTCCAACGCATGGAAACGGAGTTGTTGTTCTTCATTACGCCTTTGACCTTCTTGGGACAAGCCCAGGTGGATGCAGGGAGTGTTTTCGCTCCAGGGGGAGGTGGGGTCCTTGACTGACAAGATCAGAGTGCTCATCGCCGATGATGTGGAGGAGACCCGGGAGACCATCGCCCGCCTTCTTTCCTTTGAAGAGGATATTCAAGTCGTCGGCATGGCTGCCGATGGCCAGGAAGCGGTGGCCATGACCCGGCGGCTCTTGCCTGACTGCGTCTTGATGGACATCAACATGCCGGGCTTGGATGGGCTGACGGCAACCCAGCTGATCAGCGTCGAAGCGCCCGGGACGGTGATCATCATGATCTCTGTGCAAGGGGAGCAGGAGTACCTGCGCAAAGCGATGCTGGCAGGGGCCAGGGACTATCTGGTGAAGCCCTTCGTCGGCGATGACCTGGTCAACGCGATCAAGCGGGCCTACACCTTGGAGCAGCGCCGCAGCTCCCCCTCCCAGCAGCAACAGGCCAAGGGCCGGATGCTGACCATCTTCAGCGCTAAAGGAGGCGTGGGCAAGTCCACTCTAGCGGTGAATCTGGCGGTTTGCCTGGCCAGGAAGGGCCGGCGGACGGTCCTGGTGGACTTGGATCTCCAGTTCGGCGATGGGGCGGTGATGCTGGATATAAGCCCCTCGCGGACCATCAGCGATCTGACGGCGGAGGTCCGGGAGATCACTTTGGATGACATCTTGCCTTACCTGGAAGAGCACAAGAGCGGCCTATTCCTCCTGGCTGCGCCCCTGCGGCCCGAGGAGGGGGAGCGGGTCCACTCGGAGGCGATCGCTCAGATTCTGACGGCCCTGAGGGAGGGCTTTGATTACGTCATCGTTGATACCGCCCAGGGATTCACCGAAGCGGCGCTAAAGTCCATGGACCTGGGAACAGAGCTGCTGGTGATCTCAACCCTTGATCTGCCCACCATCAAGAACACCAGACTGTCCATGGACATCATCCAATCCCTGGGGTGCGAATGGGACGGACTGCGGGTGGTTTTCAACCGCTGTTCACCGGAAAGCGACCTTACTCCCCAGATGGTGGCCGAGAAGCTTCCCTTCCCCGTCGCTGCCTGGCTGCCGACCGATGAACGGGCGGCCCTGCGGGCAGCCAATCGGGGCGAGCCCTTGGTCTTAGGGAGCAAAGGCAAACTTGCTCAGGGCATCGGTCGGTTGACCGAGCTCATCGACCAGGGCGCATCTGAAGAGAACCTGGGCCACCGGCCAGTACTGTCCGGCCTGAAGAGACTGCTTAATCCAGTTGGGGGGTGATTAGATGCTGCTTGAACGGCTAGAGCGTCAGAAGAAAACGGCCGCGCCGGTCAAAAGGAGAGAACCAACTCCGGCCGCTCCCCTCCGGCGGGTCATCGATCCTTATCGCCAGCTCAAAGCCAAGATCCACGATCAACTAGTGGTCGAAGTGGATCCGAACCTCTTGAATGATGTCGATAACGAGGAAAAGAGGGAGCAGCTGACCGCCCAGGTGAGCAAGGTGGTGGAGAAGATCCTCGATGAAGAGGCGGCCCACCTGATCCGAAGCGAACGGCAGCGGATCCTGCGGGAGATGGTCGATGAAGTGGTGGGCTTTGGACCCATCAACTCCCTGCTGCGGGATCCGTCGATATCCGAGGTCATGGTCAATGGACCTTCGCGGGTCTACATCGAGCGGGGGGGAAGACTGGAGCTGACCGATGTCACCTTTCGTGATGACGACCATGTCCTGCACATTATTGAAAAGATCGTGGCGCCCATCGGCCGCCGGATCGATGAGAGCATGCCCATGGTGGATGCCAGGCTCCCCGACGGCTCCCGGGTGAATGCCATCATTCCCCCCTTGGCGCTCAACGGACCGACAATCACTATCCGCAAATTCGCCGCGGATCCCCTCACCGTGGATGACTTGATCTCCTTTGGCACCATGACTCCCGAGATCGCCCGCTTCCTGGAGGCCTGCGTCAAGGTGCGCCTCAACATCGTTGTTTCGGGAGGCACGGGCAGCGGCAAGACGACCCTGCTCAACGTCTTGTCTTCCTTCATCCCTCCCGATGAACGGATCGTGACTATTGAAGATGCGGCGGAGCTTCAACTGCGGCAGGAGCATGTTGTGTCCCTAGAGAGCCGGCCGCCGAACATTGAAGGCAAGGGCGCCATTACCATCCGGGACTTGGTGCGCAACTCTCTGCGGATGAGGCCCGACAGGATCGTCGTCGGGGAAGTGCGGGGCGGCGAGGCTTTGGATATGCTCCAGGCGATGAACACGGGCCACGACGGCTCTTTGACCACTGGCCACGCCAACTCCCCCCGGGACATGCTGTCCCGCCTGGAGACCATGGTCCTCATGGCCGGAATGGACCTGCCCGTCCGGGCTATCAGGGAGCAGATTGCTTCCGCTATCGATCTGATCATCCAGCAGGCCAGGCTCCGGGACGGCAGCCGCAAGATCGTCCAGATCACGGAGGTTCAGGGGATGGAAGGCGATGTGATCACCCTCCAGGACATTTTCTTTTTTGAACAGCGCGGCATTGATGAAGAAGGCCGCATCCTGGGCCGGCTCCGACCAACTGGCATCCGCCCCAAGTTCTCCGACAGGTTCCAGGCCGCGGGCATTGACCTTCCCGCAGAACTCTTTGGGGGGTATTGAGCCATGGCGATGGTTATAGCAGCAGGCAGCTTCATTGCCGTCTCCTCCCTGGTCTTCGCCCTGTTGTACCTGGCCGTTTATCGCCGTCAGAAGGTCGCTTGGCGCCTCGACCGGGTGCTGGCTTGGGGCGTCTTGTCCGCTGATACGGCTCCAACGACCCCCAGCCCTTTGGAAAACGGGCTCCTTGCCTGGCTGGCCAGGCATCTTCCGGGGACGAAGCTGGCCCGGGGATTGGAACTCGAGCTGCAAAAGGCGGACATCCCCCTGAAAGGGGCGGAATTCCTTACCATAAACATACTAACCTGTCTGCTGCCCTTGATCGGCATTTCCTTCATGAATGGGGGGGTTTCCGCTCTGGCCCTGGTCGGCGGGCTCAGCGGGGCCCTGCTGCCCCGGCTCTATCTCCTGGGCAGGCAGCGGAGCCGGCTGGCCCGCTTCAACGCCCAAATCGCCGATGCCCTAGTCTTGACGGCAAACTCTCTCAAAGCAGGCTACAGCTTCCTGCAGGCGATGGAGATCACGGCCCGGGAGATGCAGCCTCCGATCAGCACCGAGTTCGCCCGGGCCTTGAAGGAGATGAACCTGGGGATGCCGACGGAAGAAGCCCTGGAGGCCGCGGCCAAGCGGATCGGCAGCGATGACTTTGACCTGGTGGTCACCGCGGTGATCATTCAGCGGCAGGTGGGAGGGAATCTCGCCCGCATCTTGGAGAACATCGCCGAGACCATCAGGGAGAGGGTGCGAATCAAGGGGGAGATCAAGACTCTCACGGCTCAGGGCCGCATTTCCGGTTTGATCATCACCCTCCTTCCCGTCGGGATCGGCCTTTTCATCCTAGCGGTCAATCCCGGCTATCTACAGACCCTGTTCATCCATCCCTTGGGGAAGCTTATGCTGGGTTTAGGGTTTGCAGGACAGATCTTTGGGATGCTGGTCATCCGCAAGATCGTTGACATTGAGGTGTGAGGAATGCCATTAGTACTTGCCTTGCTCGTGTTTCTGTCTGTCTCCCTCCTGGTCCTAGCGGTGGGCTGGCAGCTCGGCCATGACCCTAAACTAGGGGAGCGCTTGGAACGGGTGGCCCGGATGGGGCCCCGGAGTCTGCGGGAAATAGAGATGGGCAAATCCTTATGGGAGAGGGTCCTCCGTCCGGGGCTGCTGCGCTTTGGCCAGCTCCTGTCCCGCCTTTCACCCCAGGATTACCGGGACCGGGTGCGACGGCGCCTTTTGTTGGCGGGCAGCCCCTGGAATCTCCAGGCCAGCGAATTCCTGGCCATTAAGGGGGCTCTGACGATCGGACTTGCCCTCATGGGTTTTTTCATCGTCCGCTCCTTCATCGGGGTGCTCATCGGTGGTCTTTTGGGCTGGCTGATTCCCGACTTTGGCCTTAAAGCCAAGAGCGACCGTCGGCAGGTCCAGATCCAAAAGTCCCTCCCCGACACCCTCGATCTCCTCTGCGTCAGCGTTGAGGCGGGGTTGGGCTTCGATGCCGCGGTGGCCAAGGTGGTGGAGAAGTCAACGGGGCCCTTAGCTGAGGAATTTGGCCGTCTCCTGCAGGAGATCCGCATGGGGAAGCCCCGCCGGGCAGCCCTCAAGGACATGGCCCACCGTTCCCAGGTGGAGGACTTGAGCACCTTCATCACGGCCATCATTCAGGCCGATCAATTGGGGGTGTCGATCGGCAACGTCCTTAACATCCAATCCCAGGAGATGCGCAGAAAGCGCCGCCAGCGGGCGGAAGAAGCGGCCATGAAGGCGCCCATCAAGATGCTCTTCCCCCTCATTTTCTTCATCTTTCCCGCCCTGTTCGTCGTCCTTCTGGGGCCAGCCCTGATCCAGATCATGGAGGCCCTGCAGGGAATGCTTTAGGTCCAAGATCGGTGCCTGTAAAGGGACAATAGGCGAAGCTAAGAAGGAGCGCCCGACGCGCTCCTTTAGCCGCTTAAGTGTACGTTTTCTGGAAGAAGCCCAATGGGGCTAATCCCTTTGGCTAAGCTCAATGCGGACGTTCTCGGGCCCTTCGATGTACGCGATCCTAAGGCCCGGCCGCACATCCACTGGCTCTTCGAAGATGGGCACATTCTGCGCCCTCAGAATCTCTATCACTTCATCCACATTATCCACTTCAAACCCGAAATGGTCCACCCCGAGGCGGGAGTTGATGGAAGCCGGCAGGGTGTCTTCCCCGGCGAAGGGCTGGGACAAAATGAAGTTCATGCCTCCCATGGCGAGGTAATAGACTTTGGCGCCGCGAAAACTGCCTTTGAAGGTGATTTCGGCTCCAAGATGAGTGCAGTACCACTGGGCCGTTGCTTCAACATCATTGCTCTTCAGATGAATGTGATCACAGCGCAATTTGAACATGGAAAACCCTCCTCCCTTGGCATTCATTTCTGCATTCGGCGTTAAGCTGACCCATACCTCCACTAAAATTCACTAAAGTCCACCCCATTAATATTTCCCAGAATGTCCTCGGCCTCCTGATTTGAGTTGAACGACCCATATCCGCCCGGCGGCGGCAGCAATATGATGAAGTGAACATCTGTGCAATGGGGGTGGGAATTGGGCTAGTGACTGCATAGCTGCTTCTCAGGATCTTGTTCACCAGAATGGGGGATGAAGATGGGCCAAGAATGGTTGAAAAAAGATTTTGATTTCGATAGAGTGATGGAGAATGTGGATAACTTCCTCGGCAAGCTCACCTATGGCTTTGACCGGATCGAGTCCATTGTGATGGAGGCCCTCGGACTTTGGTTAAAGTTCGACCAGTTCCGGTCGGCGCTGAGGGACCTGTTTTCCGTGGGGCCGCGGGCCGCGGAGGTAGCCGTCCAGCAGGCCGGCCGGGTGCCTGCTAGCTGTCCGCCGGGCTTCCAGGGGCGCTATACCGTGCGGGCGGGGGACACCATGTTTCTTATCGCCCAGCGGTTTGGGGTCAGCCTCAACGCCTTGATTGCCGCCAATCCCCACATCAGCAATCCGGCCGTGATCTTCCCTGGCGACGTCCTGTGTGTGCCCGGCGCCGCTGGTGAGTGCGGTAATCGGTCTCCGGCCGGCTGTCCTGCGGGCTTCCAAGGTCGCTATACCGTCCGGGCGGGGGACACCATGTTCCTGATCGCCCAGCGGTTTGGGGTCAGCCTCAACGCCTTGATTGCGGCCAACCCCCACATCAGCAATCCGAACGTGATCTGTCCGGGCGATGTCCTTTGCGTACCCGGTGCACCTGATGCGTGCGGCAGTCGGGTTCCCGCCAGCTGTCCTGCGGGCTTCCAGGGCCGCTACACTGTCCGGGCGGGCGATACCATGTTCCTGATTGCCCAGCGGTTTGGCGTCAGTCTAAACGCGTTGATTGCGGCTAACCCTCACATCAGCAATCCGAACGTAATCTGCCCCGGCGATGTCCTTTGCGTGCCCGGCGCCCCCGGTGCATGCGGCAGTCGGTCGCCGGCCAGCTGTCCGCCAGGTTTCCAGGGCCGCTACACTGTCCGGGCGGGGGACACCATGTTCCTGATCGCCCAGCGGTTTGGCGTCAGTCTGAACGCCTTGATTGCCGCCAATCCCCACATCAGCAATCCGAATGTGATCTGTCCGGGCGATGTCCTCTGCGTACCAGGAGCGGCGGCGCAAAGTTTGGGGGATGACGAAGAAGCACTGATGGCCAGTCGTGTGCCGGCCAGCTGTCCGCCGGGCTTCCAAGGCCGCTACACGGTCCAGCCGGGGGATACCATGTTTCTGATCGCCCAGCGGTTTGGCGTCAGTCTGAACGCCTTGATTGCCGCCAATCCCCACATCAGCAACCCGAACCTAATCTTCCCTGGCGACGTCCTGTGCGTGCCTGGCGGCCCTGGTGACTGCGGCAGTCGTGTGCCGGTCAGCTGTCCGCCGGGCTTCCAAGGCCGCTACACAGTCCAGCCGGGGGATACCATGTTCCTGATTGCCCAGCGGTTTGGAGTCAGCCTCAATGCGTTGATCGCCGCCAATCCGCAAATCAGCAATCCGAACCTGATCTGCCCCGGCGATGTGCTGTGCGTGCCTGGCGGCCCTGGTGAGTGCGGCAGCCGTGTGCCGGCCAGCTGTCCGCCGGGCTTCCAAGGC
>JAAYLE010000055.1 GCA_012522085.1 Bacillota bacterium
CAGCGGATGAGGGAGGATTTGTCTGGCTCGATGGATTTTCGTTCATCACCGGGGAAGGGCCAGTTGATTGGCCAGTGGAGCTCGGCCTGGCCCACGACGGCAAGCAGCTGTTTGTGGCCTTCCGGTTGGGAGGCGGAGTGCCGCTGGCTACTGTTACCCAGCGGGACGGGCCGGTCTTTTACGATGATGCCGTTGAGATTTTCATCCATCCCCACAAAGAGGCGGGACTCTATTATCATCTGGCGGTCAATGCCCTTGGCACAAGATATGATGCCCATATCCTAGATGGTCCCGGCTGGGACGGGAATTGGCAGGCTGAGGTTAGGTCTACCGCGGATGGTTGGGAGGGCCTGGTGACCATACCCTTCCTTTCCTTGGGAGGCCCCCCTGAGGGGAAAAGGGAGTGGGCCTTTAACGTGGGCATCGGCCGGGAAGGTCGATTTGCCAGCTGGGCTCCCATCCCGGGGATTTTCCATGCACCTGGCTTTTTTGGCACCTTGGCATTCGAATAGACTGGATAAATATGCACCGGGGCGATTGGGCCGCCTGGTGAGAAACCTGAGTAAGAAAAAGTTTTTTGCGGTTGTACCCTCAGATCCATCTATGGTATAATCAGTCCAAATATGCGGCCGTTGGCCAGAATTGGCTTTTTTGAGAGGGGGATGATGAGCCTTGTCACTAGTATTCAGCTCCAGGAGCAACACCCTGGAACAGACCGAATATTCGTATGAGTTGCAGGATGTGGAGGAACCACGCCTGTATCGCCATTTATATCCTTATGATGAAGCGCCGCGCGTGCCTTTCAACCATCGCCATGTACCGATGCGTCCGCCGGAGGAGATTTGGATCACCGACACTACTTTTCGCGATGGACAGCAGGCGAGGGCTCCCTATACTGTCAAACAGATCGTCGATCTGTACAAGTTCCTGAACAAGCTCGGGGGGCCGAAGGGCAAGATCCGCCAGACAGAGTTTTTCCTCTACAGCGAAAGGGACCGGGAAGCGGTGGAGAAATGCCTGGAACTAGGCTACCGGTATCCCGAGATCACTAGCTGGATCCGGGCGAGGAAGGAAGACTTCAAGCTGGTCAAGGAAATGGGCTTGAAAGAGACGGGCATCCTGGCTAGCTGCTCCGACTACCACATTTTCCGCAAGTTGAGGATGACGCGGCGCCAAGCCATGGAACAGTACCTGTCCATCGTCGAGGCGGCTTTGGAGGTTGGCATCGTCCCTCGACTGCACCTGGAGGACATCACCCGGGCAGATTTCTATGGTTTCGTAGTGCCCTTCGCCCATCAGTTGATGAAACTGTCCCAGGAAAGCGGGATTCCTATTAAGATCAGGGCCTGTGATACCATGGGCTTCGGGGTTTCCTACCCTGGTGCAGCCCTGCCCCGCAGCGTGCCCGGGATCATCTACGGGCTTTGGCACCATGCCCGTGTGCCGAACGAATGGCTGGAATGGCACGGTCATAATGACTTTTACAAGGTTGTGACCAATGCGGCCACTGCTTGGCTGTACGGTTCTTCCGCCGTCAGCTGCACCCTCTTGGGCATCGGCGAGCGGACGGGCAACTGCCCCTTAGAGGCGATGGTGTTTGAGTATATCGGGCTGCGGGGGACCGCCGATGGGATGGATACGACGGTGATTACGGAGATCGCCCGCTACTATGAGAAGGAGATCGGTTACAAGATACCGCCCATGACGCCCCTGGTCGGCTCTGCCTTCAATCTGACCCGCTCTGGGATCCATGCTGATGGACTATTGAAGGATGAGGAAATCTATACCATCTTCAATACGGAGAAGATCCTCAAGCTTCGTCCCCGGGTCTCCATCAACCAGCATTCAGGGCTGGCGGGACTGGCCCATTGGGTGAACTCCTATTTCAACATCCCTCAGGATGAACGGATCGATAAACGGGATCCGCGCCTGGTCAAGCTGAAAGAATGGGTCGATGCGCAATATGCAGCGGAGCGGCAAACGGTCATCGGTGAAGATGAGTTGGAGAAGGTAATCAAGGAAGACATCCCCGAGCTTTGGGATGAGCTCATGAGCAAAGGACGGATCGGCTAAGACCGGTGCTCCCCCGGTGATTCATCGGGGGAGTTTTCCTTAGGGGCAGGGTAGGTCCAAACTCGCGTCGAAACGTATGGCCAATGAAAACTGGGAGGGGGAATAAGAGTGAATAAGGCAGATTACGGCAATAAGGCGGTTGAGTACTTTGACAGCGGCTACAATTGCGCCGAATCGGTCTTTAAAGCCCTGTGCGAGGCAATGGGCAAGGAGGCTAATCCCAGTGTGGTCTCGGGGTTTGGCGGCGGTGTGGGCCGGTCCGATTCCATCTGCGGCGCCCTTTCGGGGGCAGTTGCCGCCTTGGGGCTGTGGGTTGATCGCCTTGGCGAGGGCAAAGGCGAAGGGAAAGAGAGGGTATACCAGTTGGTCGGACAGATGGTGCGAGAGTTCAGGCAGGAGGTGGGCGATGTCAATTGCACAGGCATCACCGGCCTTAACCTGAGCACCGAAGAAGGCTACGCCCAGTTCAGGGCTGCCAACCGGCATGCAACCCATTGTGCGCCTGCAGTGCGAAAATCGGTGGAGTTGGCCTTAACGCTGATCCAGGCTGAATAGGTGGCTGGCAGTTGAGTCTTGACTGACGACCAAGAACCATAGATGGGTGGGGGCGTGAGCATGGTCTGGAACGAGATCGAGAAAATGGATCGGGAACAGCTTAATGAGTTGCAGATCGCACGTTTGCAGGAAACGGTGAAATGGGTGTGGGACAAGGTGCCCGCTTATCGTCAACGCATGGAGGGGGAAGGGATTCGCCCCGAAGACATTCGGTCTTTGGATGATTTGGCTTTGCTGCCGATGACGACGAAGGACGATCTGAGGGACAATTACCCCTTTGGTCTGTTTGCGGTCGGGCCGGAGGAGATCGTCCGGGTGCATGCCTCCTCCGGGACGACGGGCAAGCCGACGGTTGTGGGTTACACGCAGGAAGACATCCAAAATTGGGCGGAAGTGATGGCCCGGACGTTGGTCTGCGGAGGGGCGACTAAGAACGATGTCGTTCAAATCGCCTACGGCTACGGGTTGTTCACCGGCGGCCTCGGGGTGCATTATGGAGCTGAACGTTTGGGGGCCACGGTGATCCCGACCAGTGCAGGACATACCAGGCGCCAGATCATGCTCATGCAGGACCTGAAAACGACGGTCCTTGCTTGCACGCCTTCTTACGCTTTATACCTAGCGGAGACTATGGGGGAGCTTGGCATCTCCTCCCAGGACTTATCCCTGCGCCTTGGATTCTTAGGTGCCGAACCGTGGTCTGATGCCATGCGCAAACAAATCGAGGCCGCCCTCGGGATCGACGCCATCGACATTTATGGCCTGAGCGAGATCATGGGACCAGGGGTGGCCAGTGAGTGTCTGGCCAAGGATGGACTGCACGTGTTTGAGGACCATTTCATTGCCGAAGTGGTGGATCCGGCAACTGGCAAGCCAGTTGAAGATGGCGCTCAAGGCGAACTGGTCTTCACCACCATCAACAAAAAGGGACTGCCCATGATTCGTTATCGAACTAGAGACATTACCATCTTGAATCGACAGCCCTGCAGCTGTGGGCGGACCCATGCCAGGATCAAGAAGGTCCTTGGCCGCACCGATGATATGCTCATCATCCGAGGGGTCAACATCTTTCCTTCCCAGATCGAAGAGGCTCTACTCGCCATGGGTCACATCGAACCCCACTATGTGCTGGTGGTGGATCGGGAGCGGGGTTTGGATGAATTAGAGGTGTGGGTTGAGCTCAACCGGGAGGCCTTCATCGATGAGGTGCGGCGGATCGAGGAACTGGAGAGGCAAATCAAGCGGGGCATCGAGGAGACCTTGGGCATTGGGGTCCAAGTGAGGCTGGTTGAGCCTAAGACTATTGCGCGCAGTGAGGGCAAGGCGAAGCGGATTATCGATCGTCGGGAGATAAAATAAAGACGGGGAGGGTAATCCATGAAGGTTAAGCAATTGTCCATTTTCCTGGAGAACAAGTCGGGACGCTTAGCTGCCTTGAGCCGGGCCCTGGCTGAACAGAACATCAACATCCGCGCGCTGTCTCTCGCTGATACCGCCGACTTCGGCATCCTCCGCCTGATTGTGGATGACCCGGAAAAAGGATATGCCTTTCTGAAAAAGGAAGGGTTTGCGGTGCGGCTGACCGATGTCCTGGCTGTGCGGGTGCCAGACAGACCGGGGGGATTGGCGGAGGTTCTCAATGCGATCCATCAGCGGGGCTTGAACGTGGAGTACATGTATGCCTTTGTGGAGAAGGCAGGCGATGATGCCCTGGTGATTGTGAGGATGGATGATCCAGACAACGCCATCGGCATCCTGCAAGAGATGGGCGTCGGCCTGTTGACAGGGGATGAGGTTTACGCTTTATGATTTTTCCCAACACTAAACGCGGCACTTATTAGCCCATGGAGGGTGGGGCATGGGAGAACCGGTGGTAGTCGTCGGCGGTGGAGCTGCTGGTCTAATGGCTGCTGGCTCCGCCGCCTTGCGCGGCGCTCGGGTCATCTTATTAGAAAAAACCGATGAACTGGGCAAGAAGCTCCAAATCGCCGGGAAGGGTCGCTGCAACCTGACCAACGCAGGGGATCGGGAGGAGCTCATCGCGGGCTACGCGGCCGGCGGCCGCTTCCTGCAGAGTGCCTTTGCCCGCTTTGACAACAAGGCCTTGATCGATTTGTTGGCGCGCCTGGGCGTGCCGACAAAGGTGGAGCGGGGGCGGCGGGTGTTTCCCGTCTCCGACGATGCCCGGCAGGTAGTTAGGGCCCTCACGGGCTGGATCGAGGAGTTGGGGGTGGAAGTCCGCCTAAATCACCCTGTCGGCTCCTTGGTGGCCGCTGGCGGCTCCAGCAGGCGAATCGTGGGCTGCCTGGTGAAAGATCGTCTCCTCCCTGGAGAAAAAGTCATTTTGTGTACAGGCGGCAGTTCCTACCCGGGAACTGGCTCCACGGGAGATGGCTATCGGATGGCCGCGGAGCTGGGCCACCGGATAACTCCTTTGCGGCCAGCTTTGGTGCCCCTGCGAAGCTCGGCTGCCTGGGTCAAGGATGTGCAAGGGCTTGCTCTGCGCAATGTGAGGGCGACCCTGCGGGTCGACGATAAGGAACTGTCTTCCGAGTTTGGCGAGATGCTGTTTACCCATTTTGGGGTCAGCGGACCTATTATCTTAACCTTGAGCCGCTCGGCCACAGATTTTTGGCAAAGCAGACCTGGTGAACCTTTGACTTTGACCATCGACCTCAAGCCAGCCTTGACTCCTGAGAAACTAGACTTGCGTCTGCAGCGGGACTTCAGCAAGTATAGTCGCAAGCAATTGCTCAATGGCCTGCGGGACTTGCTGCCGAAGGCCCTCATCCCGGTTATCCTCTTGTTGACGGAGCTGGATCCGACCAAGCCCGTCCACCAAGTGACCAGGGAGGAAAGGCGCGCTTTGGGCCGAATCATTAAGGGAGTTCCCCTGGCCATCACCGGGTCTTTGCCCCTGGCGGCGGCGATCGTCACCGCGGGAGGAGTGGACCTTAAGGAAGTCGATCCAAGGACAATGGAATCCCGGCTGGTTAAAGGTCTATACTTGGCGGGGGAAGTCCTCGATATTGATGGATACACCGGCGGCTACAACCTGCAAGCGGCCTTCTCCACGGGTTGGCTGGCAGGCCGCGCCGCAGCGGACTGAATTTCAACTAGGGGAGGAAGACGCAGTTGCAGACTGTTGGATGCAATGAATAAGCTGCCAATGTATGTTGCCGCGTTAATGATGGATGTGGTCAACGGGTCCTTCTTCCTCATTGCGGGGCTCGTTGCCGCAGCGGTCACCGATAATCCCATCCTGATCGGTTTGTCCGGCACCCTGCACTTTGGCGTGAAGATCCTCCTCAGCGTTTACTTCGGGCATCTTTCCGATCAAATCGGGCGCAAGCCTTTACTAGTAGCATCCTGCCTGATCTTGGCTTCAGCCGTGATGCTCCTGCTTTTGCCCGGGAGCCTGACCGTGGTCTATCTCTCTTTCATGCTGGCGGGGGTAACCGCCGCCATGTTCTGGCCGGTCCTTGGCGCTTGGGCAGGCGAGGGGGCCGATGGGCAAGAACTCCTGGACGATTTAGGCAAGTTCAACATTGCCTTCAGCGTGGGAATGACGGTGGGTCCTTTCATTACCGGGGGGCTGATGGGCCTGAGCACGTTGGCCGCGGTAGCTTTTACCCTCATCGGCATCCTGGCGATCATCACTTTCGTCCTGCAAGTCAAAGAGCCGCCAAGGCAAACCAAAGTGGAGCAGCCCCAAGTAGGAACCGTGCCGCCCTTTGTCCTCGTCGGCTGGATCGCCAATTTTGCCAACTTCACTGCGGTGGGCATCGTTCGCATCCTGTTTCCCAAAATGGCCCTGGAACTTGGCATTTCCTCCTTCGGCATCGGGACCCTGTTCGGCCTGTTTTACCTTGCTTGGCTGGTGACCTTCGTCATCATGAGGGTGCACAGCGGATGGCAGTACAACCCGGCTCCCCTTTACCTCCTCCAGGGGGTAGGGATCGGCGGCTTTGCGATCCTGTGGCAGGCAAGAAGCAGCGTGGGCCTGGCCCTGGGCTTGGTCCTCTTTGGCATCTGCGTTGCCATGACCTATTATTCCAGCCTGTTTTACTGTCAAGACGGCCAGCCCGATCGAGGTCGCAAGACCGGCTTTCATGAGTTTTTCCTCGGCTCAGGGATGCTGATCGGTCCCTTTGTGGGCGGGATCTTGGCCGAGCGGTTTGCTTTGCAAACGCCCTTTGCCTTCTGCATCCTGGTGACGGTCTTAGCCATGATCGTCGAAATGGGCGTCCTGCGGCAGGGGAAAAACCTTTCTCACCCCGGTTAGTCCCCCTCGGTCCCTTCTTTGGGCCCGAGGTAGTAGGAGATGAGCATGGCGATGCCGATGAACATCGGCACCAGGCCGCCAAGGAGCCAAGGGGTAAGGCCCAAGGTCCCCAGGCCAATGGTGAGGGCCAGCCCGGTCATGGCGGTAATAACGCCCCGTTGGAGCAGAAGGGTGCTCACCGCCCTCGTCTCGACGGGGAAGATTCCTTTGTCGATCATGGCCATCCGCTCGCGAAAGGTTAGGTACCTGACGGCGAAGGCATAAAGCAAGACCAAAGCCAGGATGGCCGGGGGAAAAAGCAGGCTAACGAGTGCTTCGGGACTAATCACCTACTTCAACCTCCAGTCCTTTGATGCTCACTTTCCCCATATCCGCCCAAATGGCGAGGCATCCTTGGATAGGATCTGGGCCATCACCGAAGGATGCCTCCTTTTCCCAGTCTTCTCCCCACAGGGTCACCTCTGGAGGGAATCCTTCCGGCAGGTGAAGGGTAATATCGCCCATCTTAGCCCTGATCCTCCCGTTGAGGCCTGGACTGCCGGCAAACTCCACATCGCCCATACCGGCCCACACGGTCAATTCGGCCAGAATAGTCGCATCTTGAATCTGGACCTCCCCAAGACCAGCCTCGACAGATAAGTCGCCGCTGAAACGGCGAATCGCAATGCTGCCTATCTGGGAGCAGACCCGAGCGTGGCCCTCCATATCTTCGATTAGGACATCCCCCAGCCCCGTTTGGATCATGAGCTCCAGCTTGGACGGCAAAACCACCTCCAGGTCGACCAGCCCTCCCGCAGGTTGAGGCAGGTCAACTTGCAAGGTCAACTCCCCATCTTGATTAAGCTCGCTCAGATCGATTGCCTCCAGCAGGCGGTTCGCTTCCTCCAGGGCCCGGCCAAAGGCCCTTTTCGTAGCCCTTAGCTCTACGTGGTCTGTTTCTTGTCCCCGGACCACAAGCTCGCCCCGCGGGTTAATGATCCTTAGCCTGGCGGTGGGAGCCGGCAATGTCAACGTATGGGTGGAGCTGGCCTCAATAAGCGGCCCCGGGCTGCCGACCCGAAGGCAAAGGAAGATCAGAAACAAGATTAGGGCTTCGAGGGAAAACAGCCCGATGAGTAGCAGACGTCTTTTCTTCTCGGGCAAGGACAGCCCCCCTTCCCCTGGATGGTAAATAGATATGCAGGGGTAGACAGTCGGATTCCTCCTCCTAGAACACGGCAGATGCTAGTTGAGGCGAAAGGGTGAGGGAGGAAGTGAACCGGCCGGTCTTCGCATCTAGCAAAAACCGGCCGCTGGATTTCATCGATCAACTGACCGCAGGCTCTCCATCACTTCGCGGGGTAGGACGACGATCTCTTTGTAGGCTAGCTGCTCCGGGGAGTGTTGATCTGCTCCGCCTTGGGGGCTTTGGGCGGCGGCATCGTTGGCTCCATAATCCTGCCAAGTGCCAACTGCGATCCAACCTAAGGCCCAAAGGCCGTTAGCAGCCGAGGTGGGCTGGGACTCTTTCCAGCGGACCGTATCCTTAGGATTCCCGAACTGGGACTCAAATTCGGCAAAGGAGGCTAGACCTCCTCGCTTCTGCAGCCATGCAAGGGCTTCCCTTTGCTCGTTCGTTAGCGACTGATAGTACGTTTCCCAGTTGTCCTTGAAGTCTTGGGCCAGCATCGCTACGAGCTCCCCTTTGTTCAGCCGATAAAGGGCCTGAAGACCCCTCAGCCTGCCCATGCCCACTAGGTTATCCTTCGGCAAATTATGGTATGCTTCGTCTAAAGACATATTCGGCCGGACCTGTTTGCCCAGCAGCCGGCGGCGGTGATGGGCCTCCCGCTCTGCGGCCGCTTGTTTTAGTAGCCGGCGGAGTTTTTTGATGGTGGTTGTCAGTTGAGGTTGGGCCTTAGCGGGTGCAGTCCGCAGGGCCTCCGCCAGACGCCATTCCGCGCTCTCATAGTCGCCCGCCGAAGCAGCCTGATTGCTACAAAGGACCCAATACAGCCAGCGCAGCTCCTCATCAATTTCGTTCGTGTTAATTTCGCTAAGGAGTCTGCCTGCCTCTGACGAATCCCCCATTTGTTGGTAGATGTCAACCAGGGCGATGCGGGCCGGGAAAAAGGCGGGGTCATTTGCTAGGGACTTGAGGAAAGACTGGCGGGCTTTCTCCAGGTCACCTTGTCTTAGCCGCTTCCTACCTAGCTGGTAGGCGATAAAGGCTTTTGGATCGACACCTGCCGGGCCCAGCAAGTCTTGCAACGTGACGCTCTCCATTACGCCATCTAGACTTACTTGCAAGGGGTCGTCTTCGGTGATGAGTCCCCGCTTGTGCAAAGATAAGGCCGCTAAGATCTTGACTTCCTCTGACCATTCCGCCTGCTTCAAAGTAGCCCATAAGAATTTTTCTGCCCATGGATCGCGGTTTTGGGTGAGCAAGTCGAAGGCGCTGAATAACACGTCTTTATCTGTTGCCCGGTTCTGGATGGTCCCGATGAGGAAGGCTTTGATGATGCCCGTTAAGGTTGCTGGATTGCTGAGGTCGAAAGCTTCCTTAGGCATCTCCCATCTGTATCCTATGCGGAAGGCTGGTATTCTTCCCCCGTCGATCAGGTCGGCGGCCAAAATCAGGTCACTGACGAACTGTGCCGCTCCTCGCTGCAAAGCCCGCTGCCAATAACGCTTGGCCTGGGAATAGCGCCCGAGATTGAAAGCCGCCACCCCCGCCTGGGCAACTGTTTCCCAGTTGAGATGGCCTCCTCCCCCACAGCGGCGGAAAAAGTCGAACAGTCCCCGATCATCCTCAAGTTCGGCAAAGGCGTCACAAATGATCCCGACGCTGGTAACCTCATCGCCGCGATGGGGGTTGCTTTGCCTGAATGCCGAAGTTGCTCGTTGCAAAGTCTGGGCTGCCGCTTCTAGCTCTCCCATCGCCGTCTGGCAGCGGGCGAGCATCGCTAAGGCAAAAACATGGTCGGGGTAATCTGCCAAGGTTCGCTGAAAATGTTTGGCCCCCAGTTCGTACTGGCCGAGGTAGAAATAGCAGGCGCCGGCGTTATTATTCCCGAACGGAGAGTAGGGGCAGATGGCCAACAGTCGCCGGAAACACCGCAGGGCGCCCCTTAGGTTTCCAGCCTCCATCCTCCGATTGCCTTCGTTGTTTAACTGTTCAATCTCACGGGCAAGGTCGGGGTTATCTCTGAGAAATCGCAAGAAGGGGTCGGAAGAATACCTATCTGATTTCACATCGGTCACTCCTCGTCGAAGTATCGAAGGGCGAGACGCGGCAGGCATTGGACATGCAAAC
>JAAYLE010000056.1 GCA_012522085.1 Bacillota bacterium
ATCCTGCGGCTCCTTCGCTGATCTCCAAATCCAAGGCCACATCCAAGGCCCGGCTGGAGTGGGTGATGGCGCCGACGGAGATGAAGTCAACGCCCGCGGCGGCAACGGCAGCGATCTTATCCTTCGTTATCCCGCCAGAGGCCTCAACTAGGGCCCGGCCGTCGATCAGAGCCGCCATTTGGACCATCTCATCCACTGCCATGTTGTCGAGCATGATGATATCGGCCCCGGCCGCAAGGGCCTCTTCCACCTGCTCCCGTGACTCGGCTTCAACTTCGATCCGGGCCGTCAAGGGAGCTTTGGCCCGGGCAGCCGCTACGGCTTGGGCGATGCCCCCCGCGGCGATCACATGGTTGTCCTTGATTAGCACGGCATCATCTAAACCTAAGCGGTGGTTGCGGCCTCCGCCAACCCGCACCGCGTACTTTTCCAACACCCGCATGCCCGGGGCAGTTTTCCTGGTGTCCACCACTTGGCAAGGATAGGGTCGGACCAGCTCCACCAGCTCCGCGGTCATCGTCGCGATGCCGCTTAGGCGCTGGAGGAAATTGAGGGCCACCCGCTCGCCCGTCAACAGAGCCCATGCGGGCCCTTGGACCCTGGCCGCGATCTCCCCGGCGAGGAGAACATCCCCATCCCGCCGGGAGGGCAGAACCTGCACCTGCCCATCGATCATTTCATAAACCATCGCCACCATCGGCAAACCTGCGAGCACTCCCCGCTCCCGAAAAACAATGGCGCCCCTGGCGCTCGCTTCCGGGTCGACGACCGCGGTCGTGGTGATATCGCCTCGGCCTACATCTTCAGCAAGGGCCAGCCGGATGATCTTTTCCGCCCAACATCTTTCCGCATAACTCCACATGCTCAACTACCCCTTATCCACCGGCCGCAAGGCCGGGTCTTGGCCCCGCTGGAGGATGATGTGCCTTCGCCAGGACGGGTCGGCCTTCGGGAAATCCACCCGGTAGTGGGCTCCCCGGCTCTCCTCCCTGAGGAGGGCCGCTTTGGCCACCAGGCTGATGACCAGGGCCATGTTGGCCGTCTCCAGTCCCTCTACATCCATCCCCCGGCACTCACGGTCAAGTTTTTCCAGCTCCAACAAGGCTCTGCGCAGCGTCTGCGCCGATCGCTCGAGGCCCACCCAGTGCCAGCTGATCCGTTGTAGAGCGTCGCGCCCCCTCACAGCCGGAAGCGACGGCACCGCCGGCCTGGGCATCTTCACTGCGGCGTCCGTTAACGCGGCTTTCGCCGCCCGCCAACCGAAGACGAGGGCCTCCAACAGGGAGTTGCTTGCCAGGCGATTGGCGCCGTGGATGCCGGTGCAGGCCGCCTCCCCACAGGCAAGAAGCCCCGGAAGGGTAGTGCGTCCGTCGTGGTCGGTGTAGACTCCGCCCATGGCGTAGTGGGCGGCGGGACCAACCGGCAGCCAATCCCGCTCCATCTTTAGGCCCAGCTCCAAACAGCGGCGGTAAATGGTCGGAAACCTGCGCTCAGGATCCTCGATGGAGGTGGCATCGAGATAAACATGGGGACGAGCATCCTTCCCCATTTCGGTCCAAATGGCCCGAGCCACCACATCCCGGGGGGCCAGATCCCTTAAGGGATGGTACCTGTTCATGAAGGGTTCGCCCCGCTGATTGCGCAGGACCGCCCCCTCGCCCCGGACAGCTTCGGAAATCAAGAACCGAAAGCGTCTCTCCCCGGCGTAAAGGACCGTTGGATGGAACTGGACGAATTCCATGTCCATCAATTTTGCGCCGGCCCGATAGGCCAGCGCGATGCCATCGCCGGTGGCAATGGGCGGATTGGAAGTCTCCTCGAAGACTTGCCCCATCCCGCCGGTGGCCAAAATGGTGGCGGGCGCCCAAAAAGCACGGTACTCTCCCTGATTCAGGGCCAATGCCCCCCAGCATCGGCCTTCAGTCACGATCAGATCGACGACAAAATGGTTTTCATAGATGTCGATCTGGGGGCTTTTCTCAACTTCCTCGATAAGCCGGGTGCACACCCCCCGGCCAGTAGCATCCCCGTCCACATGCAAGATCCTATTAGTCGAGTGGGCCGCCTCCCGGGCCAGGTGAATCTGGCCGTCGATGCGGTCAAACTCCACTCCCAGGGAGATTAGGTCCTTGATCCGCTGGGGGCCTTCCTGAACCAGGATCTCCACAGACGGTTCATCACAAAGTCCCGCCCCCGCCGCCAAGGTATCCCGGCGATGCAGATCCGGGGAGTCTCCTCGGCCGACGGCGGCGGCCATGCCCCCTTGGGCAAAGTAACTGTTGCTGTCTTCTAAGGCGCCCTTGGTGATGAGGGCGACCCGGCCCCGATCCCTTAAGGTCAACGCGGCGAACAGACCGGCAAGGCCGCTGCCGATGACCAGGCAATCATACCTTTCCCCCCACACTGCTAGTCCCCCTAACTGACGGCCAGCATTCGTTCGACTGCAGCCAAGGCCCTGGCGCGGATTTCAGCAGGGACGGTGACCTGATTGGACATATCCTTCAGGACCGCCTCCACCATGGCCAAACTGGCCGTCCGCTTCATGTTCGGGCAAACTAGTCCGGGCGACAGGAGATAGAAGGTCTTGTCCGGGTTGTCCCGTTGGATCCGGTGCAAAATGCCCATCTCGGTGCCGATGATGAATTTCTTGGCCTGGGACTCCCGGGCAAATTTCAGGATCCCTTCGGTGCTCCCCACGTAGTCGGCCAGGGCCGCAACCTCCGGTCGGCACTCGGGGTGCACCAAGACTAGGGCATCGGGATGGGATCGCCGCACCTGCTGGACATCTTCAGGCTTCACCCGATGGTGGGTGATGCAGCAGCCGTCCCAGAGGATGATCCTCTTGCTCGTCTGGGAGGCCACCCATTGGCCTAGATTAGCATCGGGCACAAACAGGATTTCCTCCTGAGGGAGGGATTCAACTACCCGAACTGCATTGGAGGAAGTGCAGCAGATGTCGGATTCGGCCTTGACCGCGGCGGAGGAGTTGATGTAGCAGACAACTGCCGCTTCGGGGTGCTCCTTTTTTTTCGCCCGCAGCGCCTCCGGGGTTATCGTCTCCGCCAAGGGACAGCCTGCATCGGGCGCAGGCAGCAAGACCTTCTTGTCGGGGGAGAGGAGAGCTGCCGTTTCGGCCATAAAATCGACGCCGCAAAAAACGATCACTTCGGCATCGGTTTTGGCCGCTTGCTGGCTCAATCCCAAGGAGTCGCCGACATAATCGGCGATGTCTTGGATTTCTGGGAGTTGATAATTATGAGCTAGGATAATAGCGTGCCGCTTCTTCTTTAAATCATGGATTCGGTCGACGGTTTTTTTAAAATTTTCCATCGTCTCGCCCTTCGGGTCGTTGATTTTTTTGTTCTTGCGCAACATGATACCACAAATCCCACCCCCGAACAATGCAAAACATCGGCCCACCATGGGACGAAGATGAAGAAGCTCCAACATCTACACCGTATCAGGATGGGGTCTACCGTCTACACTATGGGTGCCAGAACAGAAGGAGGTGAAACAGAATGGCCCTTGGTCAGAAGCGAAATCGCAGTCTCATACCACAGGCCTCTTCAGCACTGGAGCAGTTCAAGTACGAGGTAGCGAATGAACTGGGCATCGACCAGTCCTGGAAGACTGGATACTGGGGAGACATCCCCGCCCGCCAGTGTGGGGCTGTCGGGGGACATATGGTCCGTCGGATGATTGCCGCCGCTGAACAGTCCCTGATTCAGCAGGCAACAGCCAGCGTCCAGTCCGGTTTCCGGCAGAGTGTGGGCGGTCTCGGCGGCTCTTTCCCGCTAGAGCCGGACGTTTCAGCACAAGGCACCTCGTCCGCCCATAACCCCAATGAACTCAAAGGTGGCGGTTATTAGGATATAAGGGGGGGCAACCCCCCTTTTCCGTTCTTAGTATGGCGATACTTCCAACTTATATTCATCCGCTTCGGCCAACAACCGGCAAAGATCCCCCATGTCACCCCAGTAATCAGCTTGTGGATGGGGGCCGTCCCCCAGCAGAAAAGTCTTCATGCCGACCTTGCCGGCGGCCAAATCGAAGACGGGGTCGTTCCCGACCATGAGACATTCCCCGGGGGCGCAGCCGATGAGCTCGGCGATTTCCCAGTAGTACTCCGCGTAGGGCTTGCAAAAATGCATGTTTTCCCCGGCCGTGATCAAGTCAAAGGGAACCTCGTCCAAGCCAGCCCAGGCAAGCCGCTCGCGGATGGCGACTTCGGGGAAAAGGGGATTGGTGGCGATGACTACCTTACAGCCCCTGCCCAACGCGATCTGGAGGGCTTCGTGGCTGCCCTCCCGCCTCCTCGCGTTCTTGCCCAGCGCCTTGAATTGGTTCCGATAAAAATCATAGAAAACGCCAAGATACTCCCTGTCTAACCCTACCTTAGGAAAAAAGTCGCGGCTGAAAGCCTCCAGCACCGTCAAGTTCGGATCCCGGCACTCCATCGCCTTCTGGGTGGAAGCGAGGAGTTGCTGGATGAAACTGTCCGGATCGACCCAGGCGACGAAGCGTTCACTGACTAGCTGTAAATAGGACGGCATCAATTCGTCGAAATCGGTTTCGAGGAGGGTCCCGTCGAGATCGAACAGCACGGCGCGCAGCATCCTATAACTCCTCCAGGAGCCCCTGGATATACTCCCGTCCCCGGCGGGCGCCTTCCTGGGGATTGGGCCTCGGCAGCGACTCGATGGCCATATACCGACCATACTGAATATCTTTCAAAGCTTTCAAGACCGCCTTGAAGTCCAGGTGCCCGTAGCCCGGGGGCCACCGGTTGCTGTCGGCTAGATGGATATGGAACAGATAATGGCGACAATCTCTGATCGTTTGGGCCAAATCCACCTCTTCGATGTTCATGTGGAAGGTATCCAAGTGCAGCCCTACGTTTGGCCGATCGAGCCCGCGAAGAAACTCAACCGCCTCGGCGGCGGTATTTAAGAAATTGGTTTCATAGCGGTTAATAGCTTCCAGGGTCAACTCTACATTATGTTGAGCCGCAAAGTCGGCGCACTCAGCTAGGCACTTGGCAGCCCTTGCCAGGGCCCCTTGATCTTCCTCAGGATCGCCCGGCAGCGGGCCTTTGATGGTGCCGATGATGACCGCCGCCCCCAATTTCGTTGCCAGGCGGATATGGTCCTTAGTCCTTTGGACCGCGGCCGCCGAAATCTCCGGATCGGGCGATGTGAAGTAAATCCGGTCATCGACGTAAGCTTGGCCGGTGCCGATGGTCGACACCTTCATGCCCAGCTCATCAAGGGTACGGGTCATGGCGTCAACATCAATCATTTTCGGATCCCTGATGTGGAGTTCCACTGCTTTGTAGCCGAGCCGGTCGGCCTCCCTGATCATTTCCAGGTAATCACCCTGGAGGACAATGGGAGCAAAGCGGGAACCAGGGGCAGAAATAGTAAGACTTAGTTTCATGACTCTTGCACCTCCTCTCTCTAGGGACGGCAAGTTGAGGTAGTTTCGGCCTATATTTCTGCAACCCTCATGCCATTTCCTTCCGGCCCTAAACCAGGTATTTAAGGACTGTCCAGAAATGGCTGAAGCTGCCGGCCATCACCAACAGGTGCCATAGTTCATGGAAGCCGAAGACCCCGGGGAGAAGGTTAGGCCACTTGACGCCATAGAAGATGGCCCCGATCAGGTAACATAGGCCGCCGCCCAAGAGCCAGGCAACGCCGGCTGG
>JAAYLE010000057.1 GCA_012522085.1 Bacillota bacterium
AAGCTGAAAGCCTGTGGGTGAAGTCGATATCGCCTGAAGAGTACTCTGTCAAGGGATAAGGACAATTCCAAAAACAACTATGGCCAAGGTATTAGCTGGAAAGAGGAACACCCTGCCTTGACATTCCCTTGTGGGTTGCGGTTCTTACTCCCATTGCGTCTCCCCCTAGGCTTGCCTGCCAATAGCCCTTCTGCCATACTCATGCGGTTTGAAATAGTGTCGGCAAAGCTCGTCGGTTATCGGCTTAAGGCGACTTATCAGACAAAGGTGTAATTTGAAGAAGGGATTTTCAGGGAAAGGTGGAATATAATAGTGCGCGCGTTCACGAAAGGCATGGCCATGCCAACAGTAAGACAGGGGGTAGTGTGTATGCATGAAAAGAAGATCACCAGGCGTTCCTTTCTCAAATTAGCGGGAGCCCTGGGGGCCGTAACGGTCATTACGCCGCCTCTGCGGAACCTCAAAGTAGTGCGAGCCTTCGGGAAGCACAGTCAAGAAAAGCCTGCCTACACCGTAACGAAGCGGATCCCTCAAGTCTGCGCCAGAGCTTGCGAAGCAGATTGTGCCTACTACGTGACGGTGGGAGTCGATGAGGCCACTGGTTTAGAGCGGGCCCTCTCTTTGGAAGGAAGGCCGGAGGATCCGGTCTCCAGGGGGAAATACTGCATTAAAGGACTGGCCTTCGTTGATTCCCTCTACGATCCGGACAGGCTCTTGGTGTCCATGAAGCGGACAAACCCCAAACGGGGAATGAATGAGGACCCCGGCTGGGTGGTCGTCCCCAGCCAGCAGGCCGTCGATGAGATCATTGCCAAGTTCAAGAAGCTGCGCCGGGAAGAAATCATCATGTGTTCCCCTGGGGATCCCTACACCAATCTACTGTGCAAATCCGTGGGGATCAGGCGCAGCGACCAGCGGACCGAGTGCTTCGGCACCCACTACTACATCAACACCCTGATGATCACCAACCCGCCGAACAAGTTCTACTCCAGCACATATACCCCGACCCACTCCATTTGGGGCTATGACTATTCCAACACGAAATACATGCTCTGGTTCGGCTTCGACTCCTTCTCCAAGAGCGGCAAGGCGGGCGTTTTGAACCACGTCGCGGAAGGAAAGCGCAAGGGCGGTAAGATCGTGGTCTTCAACCCGGTCAAGACGCCCATGTCCGATGACATCGCCGATGAATGGTATCCCATCAAGCCGGGAACGGACCTGGCGGTCCTCTTGGCAATGCTCAAGGTCGTCTTGGACGAGGGATTGTACGACGAAAACTACTTGCGGGAGTACAGTGATGCGGCCGCCTTGATCGATGAAAAAACGGGACGGCACATCGCTTCTAAAGACGGCAAGTGGCTTGTATGGTCGAAGGCCAAGGGTCAGGTCGAGACCATTGATGAATGCGAAGCGCCGGCCTTCGATGGCGGTCCTTATACCTTCGAGCTAGATGGCCGGACGGTTTCCGCAAAGCCCGTCCTCCAGTTGATCAAGGAGACGGTCAAGGACTACACCCCCGAGTGGGCATCATCCATCACTGATGTGCCGGCGAAGGATATCGCCAGGGTCGCCAGGGAGTTCGCCAAGGCGGCGCCAAAGGTATGCATCCCCTGTCTGAAGAGGGACGCGGCTGGGCCCAACTACGCCAACAGCTGGCGACTAAGGCACGCCATCAACATCCTCCAGGCCCTGGTCGGCGCTATCGACCGGGAGGGAGGCGTACTCCTCCTCAACGGAGTCAAGATCCCCTGGCTGGAAGAGGTCTCCCCGCCGGTCAAGGACTTCCCTGAGCAGCCTACCTGGAGTCCGGACTTCCGGCATGAATTCCCCATCTCGGAGAAGATCTACCGGGAGAAGGACTTCTCCGCCCCGGGCCATTACGGGATCTTGGGCTATGGTCTGTATGAGACGGATGTGGTCAAAGCCGTCTTCTTCCGCAGCCCCTACAGGGGATTGTACTCCCTGATCCAGCCCCAGATGGTGGAGAAGGCCCTGGAGAAGATGGAACTGGTTGTCGACTGGAACATGTACATGACTGACGTTGCCTACTGGTGTGATTACGTCCTGCCGGGAGGCCACCAGTTTGAAGAATCCAAGCTGGACGTCAGACAGTATTACCCCAAGAATCCTTGCTATGTTGGTGGACTGCCGGTGCAAAAATCACCGGGAGACTGCATCGGTTGGGGCGCTATCGCCATGAGGATCGGTATGGCCATGGCTCCAGAGTACTGGACCACCGATGGCAGCGGCGATCCCAGCAAGACCATCCCCACCAACCTTGGCGAGCGGGCCCTGCAGGAACAGGGAATCGCCTCCAGCATGGGTGAATTCATGGAGAAGGGCGGCTTCTGGATCGATGATCGTCCCTACGAGGACGGCAAGACCCTGCGGGAGATCGGGTATGGCCGGCCCAACGGACGCATCCGGCTGTACATCGACGACTTCCTCGACGTTGACCACGAGGCCCTGCCGCGCTGGGCTCCCAGGTGGACGCAGCCGGAAGGGGAATATAAATTCTCCACCGTCATCACCAGGGCGCCGTGGCACATCCATGCCGACCCCAATTTCCTCAATAACCCGGCCTTGAAGCCCTTGACGCAGCTGAACTACATCGACTGCGTGTGGATTCATCCCGATGCGGGCAGGGAGCTTGGCCTCAACGAAGGCGACTGGGTCGTCTTGGAGACCAACCCCCGCTACATGCCCAAAGAACCTCGCCCGGTGCGGGCGAAAGTCCACCTGTCAAAGCGCGTTGGCCGGACGGACTGCGTGCTGTTGTTCCACGGCATGGGCTACCGGACCAAGCACTTGCGGGTGGCCCAGAACTTGGGCTATCGGGAGGGCGACTTGATTCCCCAGAAGGATCCGGCCATCGTCAAGAAGCATGACCCGACCGGCATGGGCTGGGTCGAAGATGTCTACGTAAGAATCCGCAAGGGTTAGGGGTGAATTAAATGGCCAAGTATGCAATCCTTGTCGATGATCGGTACTGCATCGGGTGCAATACCTGCTTCTATAAATGTGTTCAGGAAAACAGGCTCCATGAAGAGGCTTCCCGGAGTCTGCACCGGACCATGGTCTTCCTGGATCAGGGAGAGGAGCCGGGCAAGTACCATCACCGGTGCATGCATTGTGACAATCCCGTCTGCGCCGCGGTCTGCACCACCGGCGCGATGAGCAA
>JAAYLE010000058.1 GCA_012522085.1 Bacillota bacterium
GCTGGGGGATGTGGGGAATGAATAATTTAGGCTACCGACAGACGCTGGTACTCGCGGTCAACTTCCGAGGCTGGGCGGGTGAAGACCTGCTCCGGCGGGCCTTCCTCCACCACTTTCCCCTCGTCCATGAGCACGATCCGATCCGCGGCCCGCCGGGCAAAGGCCACCTCATGGGTGACAATGACCATGGTCGTCTGGGTAGTTTCCACCAGCTCCTCCATCACATCGAGGACCTCGCAGACCAAGATGGGGTCCAAGGAAGCCGTCGGCTCATCCCACAGCATCAGCACCGGGTCGAGGGCCAAGGCCCGGGCGATTCCGACCCGCTGCTGCTGCCCGCCGCTGAGCTCCCCAGGTCGTTTATCGAGATCGTCAACTAAGCCCACCTTGGCCAGGGCCGCCGCGGCCTGCTCCCTAGCCTGGCTGCGGTCCATCCCCGCCATGACCAGGCCAAACATGACATTCTCCAGGGCGCTCAGCCGGTGGATGAGGTTGAAGTGCTGGAAGACAAAGCCGATCCTCTTCCGTGTGTCTAGGAGTTCTTTGTGCCCCATATCCAAGACCGACCGGCCCTGGAAGTAGATCTCTCCCTCATCCGGCTCCGTCAGCCGGTTGATGCAGCGGATGGCCGTTGACTTGCCGCAGCCGGAAGGCCCCATGATGACCACCCGCTCCCCTGGGGCCACTTCTAGATTGAAGCCGTCGAGGGCCAGGGTTTGGCCGTAGCGTTTGGCTAGGTTCACTAGTCTGAGCATGTCCACTCCCCCTAACTGAACTTCCGCCGGCAGCGGCTGAGGAGCTGCAAGAGTCCCGGCCGGGCCGCGGGCACCACGATCTCCCGCATGATCTGGGCGTAGGTGAGGCCCAGGGCCTCACCGGCCAGCATCTCGCTGTCATCGACGGGGCTTAGCCTTTCAGCCAGCACGGCAGTCAGCATCCCCAGCAAGAGGCCGCAGATGACTGTTTGGGCAAGGCCCAGGAAGGGGATGTTGGCCCGGCTCAAGATGTAAGTGGGCACCAGCAAAGCCGCTCCCGTCAAGGCCCCGAAGATGAACACCGGGTTCAAGAAGCGAAGGAGGCCTTTCCTCCCGGCAAGCAGCCGCCGCCCAGCGCTCAGGATGGTGGCATGGTCCAAGATCAAGGTTAGGACGGTGAAGACAATTGCCGCAAGGCCGGCAATGATCCCCCGCACCTCCCGCAGAACCCGAAACAGCTCCGCCCTAGTATTGGGCCGCACCACCCCGGCGGGGGTGCTGAGGACCGAGATGTACTCGTTGTCGAGCCCTTCTTGGACCGCCCGCTCCACCTCCCGGGGGCTGACAGCATCATCGACGAGGAGATCGATCTTCTCCCCCGGGATGACCTGGCCGGCAATATAGCTGTTAATCAGCCGGACCGATCGGCCCATGTCCTCTTCCCGCAGCTGGGGCAGGGCCTCCCGGACCTGCTGCATCTGATGGATGACTGCGTCCAGATCGACCTGCCGCACCGCCTCCAGCCGGGCCGCGATGTTGTCTAAGTTGTCCCGCATCAACGCCACGTCCAGGTCGCCGATGACTCCCACCTGGCTTCCCCCATCCCCCAGCATGTCCTTGAACAAGCTGTTGATCAGCAGGGACAGGAAGATCTGGGAGCTCGTCCCCTGGCCCTCCAGGGCCGGCTGCAGATTCTGGGTGAGGGTCTGGAGCTGCAGCTGGAGCTCCTCTAGTTTGTAAAGGGCCTGGTGAAAAGTGTTCAAGGTCTTCTCCGCATTTTCCACCGCGCCCTTGGCCTCTTGGGCGAGGGCATCCAGCTCCCCAACGAGAGTCAGGCTTTCATCGATGGTCTGGACCAGCTGCAAACGCTCGTTGCGGATCTCAACCCGCCCCACCTCCGGGCCCATCTCGCCGCTCGCCAGGAGGCGGTAGCCCGTCTGGACGAGCTGGGGGACGCCCTCTAGGTCCCCCTTGGTGATGACTCCCCGGGCCAGGCTCCCATTAATTTCGGTCACTTCAACCACCAGGGGATCGTCGACCCCCGGCAGGATGACGCTGTCGCCCACCCACACGGGGGCATCTCCCTCCAGGTGGATGTCCACCTTGGCCGCATAGCTCAGCAA
>JAAYLE010000059.1 GCA_012522085.1 Bacillota bacterium
ACGCGCGGGCCGCTTTGGGCGGCGCCGGTCGAGGCATCGACCTGATCATCTACGGCATCATCATCATGGTCATCGCCCTTGTCCGGCCGACGGGCATCCTGGGCTTCTTCCAGCGGAAGCGGACCATTGAAGGGGAAGGAGGAGACGACATTGGCACAGCCATTACTGCAGATACAGGGTCTGACGATGCGGTTCGGGGGTCTGTTGGCCAATCATGATGTGACCTTTGACATTTATCCGGGGGAAATCGTCGGGCTCATTGGGCCTAACGGCGCAGGCAAGACGACCCTTTTCAATTGCATCAGCGGCTTTCTCCGCCCCACGGCAGGTACTGTGTTGTTCAAGGGTGAGAACATCACTGGATTGAAGCCCCACCAGATCTGTCACCGGGGATTGGCCCGGACCTTCCAGATCACCCAGCCCCTGCGGGATATGACCGTCCTGGAAAACGTCATGGTCGGGACCTTTTGCCGCCACCCCCTGACGAGCCAAGCCCACGCCAAGGCCGTTGAGATCCTCAAGCTGACGGGGATGTGGGAAAAGAGGCATCAAATGGGCAGTGAACTGACTATTCCCGACCGCAAGCGCTTGGAGATCGCCCGGGCCCTGGGAACGGAGCCGGACCTGTTGATCCTCGATGAGGCTATGGCTGGATTGAACCCGACCGAGATCCACGACGCCATCGAACTGGTCAAAACGATCCAAGCCCAGGGGATCACTTTTTTTATCATCGAACACGTTATGGAGGCCATCATGCCCATTGCCGACCGGATCGTGGTGCTCGATGCCGGGCGCCTTATCGCTGAGGGGCCGCCCTCGGAGATCGTTCGCAACGAGAGGGTCATTGAGGCCTATTTAGGGGAGGGCCGTCATGTTAAGCGTAAAGAACATTCAAGTTAGTTACGATGGGGTACCCGCCGTCCACGATGCCAGCTTCCGGGTGGAGGAGAAGGAAATCGTCTCCATCGTAGGCTCTAACGGCGCCGGCAAGACGACCATCATGCGGACCATCGCCGGGATCTTGCCCGTAGACCAAGGAGAGATCACCTTCCTTGGGGACCGGATCGATGGGCTGCCTTCTTACGAACGGGTGGCCCGCGGGCTTGCCCTCATCCCCGAAGGCCGCCATATCTTCGGCAAGTTGTCGGTCCACGAGAATCTGCTCCTTGGCGCGTATCTCGAGATGTCCAACGAGGAGATCGAAAGCCGCTTAGACCGGGTCTACAAGCTCTTCCCGAGGCTTTGGGAGCGCAAGGGACAAAAGTCGGAAACTCTCTCGGGAGGAGAACAGCAGATGCTGGCCATCGGCCGGGGCTTGATGAGTCAGCCTACGCTGCTGATGCTCGATGAGCCTTCCTTGGGGTTGATGCCCAAGCTGGTCACCCAGGTCTTCGACGTCATCCAGCGCCTCCGAGACGAAGAGGGGCTGACCATCCTCCTCGTTGAGCAAAACGTCTACAACGCCTTAGAGCTTTCCGACCGGGCCTACGTCCTCCAGAACGGCCGCATGGTCACCGAAGGCAAGGCCAGCGAGCTGTTGGAAAGCGATGTCATCCGGAAGGCCTATCTGGGGATGTAGCGGCCGGGAAATGACAAGGATGTCGCTGAGGGACGGCAAAGCTTGCCGTCCCTGCTTTTTTGGCCTTCTTTTGCCATAAACGGAGCACAAATTGTTAGGAGGAATCCATGCCGGAGGAGGAGAATACAGAATGCGGATGGAGTGGGGTGTAGGTCGCCTAATCAACTGTCCATCCATCACAATTATGCACTCCGCTCGTTCCTGGATGCGCTTTAGAGGCATCCTTAGTGCTCCACAGGGAGGGATATGCATCCTTATCCCAGTGTTGCTTCAATTTGTCTGAGAGGAGGTATGCCGGCAAGCATCGCTGCTCAGTACGCTGCATCGTCGCAAAACTTATCTCAACAGGGGGTTCAACATTGAAAAAGGGATTCGTTCTAGTTTGCGCACTTTCCTTAGTACTCGCCCTCGGTGGAATGGCATTTGCAGAGAACGTAATTAAGATCGGTGCCATTTACCCCTTTACCGGGCCAATGGCTGGTACAGCCCAAATGCTGAAAGACGGCGTTACCATGGCCGTCGATATCATCAACAACAAGTATGATTTCGATTTTCTCTTCGCCGATACGGAAGGTCTTCCCAACCTCGACGGAGCTAAGATCGAAATCATCTGGGCCGACAGCGCCGGCGATCCCAAGACCGGCATGAGTGAAGCAGAGCGGCTCATCACCTCCGAAGGAGTAGTCGCCCTCATCGGATGCTACCAGAGTTCCGTCACGAAGACCGCAAGCCAAGTGGCCGAACGTTATGGCATCCCCTTTGTCAACGGAGATTCTTCCTCGCCACAGCTCACGGAGCGGAACTTCAACTGGTTCTTCCGCACCGATCCCCACGATGGTCTTTATGCGCAGCAGCAGTTCGAACACCTCATCGAACTGGAAAAGCAAACGGGCGAAAGCCTGCGCCGCATCGCCATCGTGTACGAAAACACTGAGTTCGGCGCCCAGGTGGCTAAAGCCCAAGAGGCCCTTGCTAAGGAGTACGGCTTCCAGATCGTTGAGAAGCTGGCTTATACTACCGGTGCCACCAGCCTGAACAGTGAAGTCACTAGACTAATGGCTTCCAAACCCGACGTAGTCATGATGGCTGCCTATATCTCCGACCAGATCTTGTTCACCAAGACCTTCAAGACCATGCGGTTCGCCCCCAAGGTATGGCACAACACCGCTGCCCCTGGGGAGCCTGACTTCCTCAAGTCCGTTGGCGACGATGGCAACTATCTGTTCCTGCGCCAGGGCTTCTGTGCCGACCAAGTGGTCAACAAGCCGGTCATCGGCCGGATCCTGGAAGAGTTCCGGAACAAGTTCGGCCAGGAGATGCTCGCCGATGCAGTCCGGTCCTTCCATGCTCCAATCGTCTTGGCTGATGCCATCAACCGGGCCGGCTCCACCGATCCGGAGGCTATTCGCCAAGCTCTACTGGAGACCGATATCCCCGGCGAGTACTGCCTGTCCCCGTGGGAAGGGATCAAGTTCGATCCTGAGACCCACCAGAACATCTACGGCCAGTACATCATCTGCCAGATTCAGGATCAGACCTTCTACACCGTCTTCCCCAGCGCGTTCGCAACTAGGGAGACTGTATTCCCATTCCCAAGCTGGGATGACCGTTAAGCCATCGGGAGGGGCTTAGCCGCCCCTCCTTTCCATTTTATGACTCCGTCGTCGATTATTGTCGGAAGGGAGATGATTGCTGGTGAACGTGGGTCTTGTTCAAGCCCTGATGTCTGGCCTGTTGATGGGGTTCGTCTACTCCCTCATCGCGTTAGGTCTATCCCTGATTTACGGGGTTATGGACGTGGTCAACTTCGCCCACGGGGAATTCCTGATGCTCGGGATGTTCCTCGCCTATTGGTTCTCCGTCCTGTTCCGGATGGATCCTTTGCTCGCGATCTTCGTCATCATCCCCATCTTGTTCTTGGTGGGAATTGGGATCTATAAGGGACTGATTAAGCGCATCCTCGGCGGCACCCGGATCAGTCAAATCCTGACCACTTTCGGTTTGAGCGTCTTCATGGCCAACATGGCCATGTTCCTGTGGACGCCCAACTACCGACTGGCGGAGCGGACTTTGACCTGGACCACGGGCGATGTGTCAATTTTCGGCGTCTACTTGGGGGTCCCGGAACTTATCGCTTCCGTTGGATCGATCATCGTGTTCGCCTTTGCCTACTATTTGATTCGCTTCACCAGGACAGGCAGAGCCATCCAGGCGACCTCCATCGACTCGGAAGGCGCCCGGCTAGTTGGCATCAACATCGACAACATCTATGCCATCACCTTCGGGTTGGGCATAGCCTGCGTCGGCGCGGCAGGCGTTCTGCTGGCCACCTTTTACTACATCTTCCCCTATGTGGGGACCTTCTTCAGCATGATCGCCTTCGCCACCGTCGCCCTGGGAGGCTTTGGCAGCGTAGAAGGCTCCTTCGTAGCCGGGGTCCTCATCGGGATCATCGAGTCGCTGGGGGGATTTTTCATCAGTCCAGCGGTGAAGTATGCGATCGTGTTCATGACCTACATGGTGGTGATCATTTTGCGACCGGCCACGGGCCTATTCGGATGGTAGGCTTGGTTGCACTTGATAGGGGGTTGTGCTACGTTGCCTAAGATTTCTAGGAAAACCGTGTTAACGGTACTACTGTATGTGGGAGCAGTCGCCATTACCCCCCTGTTTTCCAAGGCGCCCTTTTACCGCCACGTCCTGATCATGGTCGGGTTGTACGGGTTACTAGGAGTGGCTTGGAACATCATGGGAGGGTATACCGGTTTATACTCCTTTGGACAGAGCGCTTTTTTCGGCATCGGGGCTTACACATCCACGATGATGCTCGTTAAAGGGGGATTCTCGCCGTGGATCGGCATGATTTGCGGCGGCATTCTAGCTGCCATCGTGGCGGCGGGGATGGCTTATCCTACTTCGAGGCTGCGCGGGCCGTACTTCACCATCGCTTCCCAGGCCTTCGCCAGGACCTTCCAGATCCTGATGACCAACTGGGATTACGTGGAGGGGGCCATCGGCATCCCGCTGCCTTTGATGCGCGATACATGGTGGTTCATGCAGTTTAAGGACAAGGTGCCCTACCACATCATTATTTTCAGCTTGCTGGGCATCGCCATCCTTATCTGCTACTACATCGAAAACTCCCGGACCGGCTACTATTTCCGGGCCATTCGGGACAGTGAGCAAGTGGCCAGCGCCTTGGGGATCAACACCGTCCGCCAGCGCATCATCGCCACCATGCTGAGTGCGTTTTTCACCGCCATCGCCGGCACTTTTTATGCCCAATACGTCCTGTACATCGATCCGGAAAGCGTCACCCACCACGCCCTCAGCGTTGAAATCG
>JAAYLE010000060.1 GCA_012522085.1 Bacillota bacterium
ACTAACGCGAAAGTCACTTGACACCGTTTCTTGACCTCTGGTATACTTATCATTTATGCTTGACAACTATGGCCACCCTATGCTAAAATAGGTCCGAATAAGTCCGGAAAGAAGGTGGTCGAGTGTCCAAGCAGCGGAACGTCCTCGCCGAGATCAAGAAAGACCTGGATTCCTGTGTGGGAAAGAAGATCAAATTGCGGGCTAATCGCGGCCGCAGGCAGGTCATGGAGGCAGAGGGGATTCTCGAGAGGACGTACCCGAACGTCTTTGTGGTCTACCTCGACAAGCAAAATGCGGTCCGCCGCGTGTCATACACTTATGCTGACGTGCTGACCGAGACAGTCGAGCTGATGATTGGCGACACTCGCATCGGCATGGTGGAGACGGCCTAGCCCCTTTCCCCCATCTTCTGGAAACGCCCCGGAGACCGCCCGGGGCTTTTTTGTGTCCTCGTCCAATCGGTTCGGGGCAATGGACCTATGTTTCACACCACCCTTCCCAGCCAGGAATATATAGATATTAACCAACAGGGGCCTGGCTTTGGGGGGAGTGGAAGTGGAATACGAACTGACGCGGAAAGCAAGGGCAGCCATCCTGGAACGGAAGAATGTGGTCGGGGTGGGCGTGGGTTTTAAGCAAGTAAGAGGAGAACGGACAGAGCAGCAGGCTGTGGTGGTCTTCGTCAAAAAAAAGGAGCAGGCCGATCGACTCCATCCCCGGGACTTGGTGCCGCAGGAGCTTGGCGGGGTGATCACCGATGTGATCGAAATCGGGGAAATTGTGCTCCATGCCAGCCGGACCGAGCGGAGCCGGCCCGCGTATCCGGGGATGAGCATCGGCCACTACCGGTCAACCGCCGGAACCATCGGCGCCGTCGTCAAGGATCGGCGGACGGGGAAGCTCCTGATCCTATCCAACAACCACGTCCTCGCCAACCTGGAAGGGGGAAGCGGCGGGAGGGCCAAGATCGGCGATGAGATCCTGCAGCCGGGACCGTACGACGGCGGGCGCTCCCCAGGGGATGTGATCGGCCATCTGTACCGCTTTGCGGCCCTGCGGACAGATGCGGCCGAGCCTACCTGCAAAGTGGCCCGGAGCGTGGCTGATAAAGCCAACCGGCTCTTGCAGATCGCCTTCCCCGGGTATGAACTTCGCCTCTTTCGCCGACAAAGTCAGGCGAATCTCGTCGATGCCGCCCTCGCCCTGCCTGTGGATGAGAGCTGGGTCAGGAAAGAGATCTTGGAGCTGGGGGCGCCGACGGGGGTGGCCGAGGCCAGGGTGGGCCAGAGGGTGCAAAAAAGCGGCCGATCGAGCGGTGTGACCTGGGGCGAAATCGTGGCGGTGGACGCTTCCCTGGTGGTGAACATGGGGGAAGTGGGGGAGGCCCACTTTGAAGATCAGCTGGTGGCCACCAACATGAGCCAGCCAGGCGACAGCGGGTCTTTAGTCCTCGATGAATACAACCGGGCAGTGGGCCTGCTCTTTGCCGGCTCAACCAAGGCGACGGTGATCAACCGGATGGAGAATGTCCTGCGTTTGCTCGACATCAGTCTGTGAAGGGGGGAAAAGGATGCCTAGCTGGCTGGTAAATGCGGTCAAAATAATCACCAGTGACGGAGTGATGGAGCCCCTGGTTGTAGTGTTAGTGGGATATGCGGTCCGGCAGCTAAACCGCAGTCATCGCCAACAGGTCATCAGCGACCTGGTCATCGACATCGTCGACTACATCGAAGAACATTATGAGGAGTGGGGGATCAGGGGCTCCAAGAAGATGGAGCGGTTCCTAAAGCTGTTTGGCGAGGAATTTCGGCGGCGGTTGGGAGCAAATCCCACCCAGGAGGAGATCCAGGCGGCCCGGATCAAAGCTGAAGGCTACGTCCAGCGGGCTCGCCGGCAGCAGATGAACATGACCCTAGGCCCGCCCGCATAGGATAAAACAGAGGGCGGTGGGAGCGGGCATGTTGGCATCAAAACGGCTTGGCGGGCGGGTTTTAAAGCTTGGGATGCAGGGCCCTGACGTTGCTGCGCTGCAAAAGCTCTTGGCCGATCTGGGCTTTGATCCGGGGCCCCCCGACGGGGAGTTTGGCTGGCTTACCTATGAGGCCTTGCGGGAGTTTCAACGGGCGATGCGGCTGCAGGTGGATGGTGTGGCCGGCAAGCAGGTCTTTGCCTTGTTGCAAGACGGCAATCGGCTGCCGACCCGCCGCGTCCACATCGTCGCCCCCGGCGAGACGCCAAACCGCATCCTGCGCCGGTATGGACTCAGGCCGGAGGCCCTCTATGCCTACAACTCCTCTCGGTCCCTCAAGCGTCTTTACGAAGGGCAGGAGATCATCCTGCCGGAGCGGCTGGTCATTGCCTACATGGCGGGAGGCGATCGAAGCCTTAAGTCTTTGCTTTGGCACCACCGCTTCTTAAGCGGGGTGGCCGGGCTGTGGCTCCAGCTGGGGGAAAGGCAGGAACTGGTGGGTTCCATTCCAGAGCCAGTGGCGGAGGCGGCCCGGGAGAGGGATCTGTTCTTGCTGCCGGTGCTAACCAACCTGGGAGAGGGCGGCTATGAAGGTCGGCTGTTTCGCCGGGCCGTTGGCCGCAGGGGCCCGCGGCAGAAGCTGATCGGACAGCTGCGCAAAGCCTTGGGGGGCGCCCATGGACTGATCTTGGATTTTCGCGGCCTGGCCCTGGGCGATGTGTCCTCGATCGCCAGCCTTCTCGATGGGCTGATGCCCCTGCGCCGGCAGCTGCTTTTGTTTTTGACCCTTGCAGCCAGAGACCTTGGTCGTCCCTGGCGGGGGATGTTCGGGGATGACTACTGGGCCCTGGCCCAGAAGGTCGACGGACTCATCTTGCGCTTTGACGATGAACTTAAGGCCCCATCCCGGCCCGGCCCCATCATCGATGACGGACGTCTGCGGGAGGTCCTCGCCCGGGTGCTGGAAGCAGTGCCGGCCTGGAAAGTCATCTTGCGCCTGCCCGCCTATGGCTGGCAGTGGACGGGCAGGCCTCTCAAGAGGCTTGGCCTTTGGCCGGCTCTCGCCTGGGAAAACCCCGAGCCCGTCCCCTACCATCAGGCCCTCAGCCTGGCCCAGGAGCATGGGTGGGGCGATGGGGGCGGCCGGGTTGATTACGGGCAGGAAAACCCCCGTCGGGTCTGGATAGAGACGGTCAAGACCATGGCCGCCAAAGCCTCCCTCGTTAACAAGTACAACCTGGCGGGGATCGCGGTATTCGCCATGGGCTTGGAGGATCCCCGCATATGGAAAGAAATCGGGGCCAATCATCTAATTCGCAAGGCAGGGAACAATTGGTAAGACTGCTATTCCTTTGATCCCGCATATGTATTAGTTAGTGAGGCCCGGTGGGGCAAAGGGGGGAAGCAGATGAGCCTGCGTATCGAAGAACAACAAGTCCGCACAGAGGCCTTCATTGGCAGGAATGCGGGGCAAGCTGTGGCCGAGGGAATAGTGCGGATTCCCGCCCCGCTGCCGTCGGTGGGAGAGGTGCTCAAGGTGCGGGGGACGCCCCGGATCGATGAGGCCAAGGTGAAAGAGGGCGGCGATGAGGTGGTGATCGCCGGTACAGTCAGCCTCCATGGGATCTACGGGGCCGATGTGGACCCCGGGGAGGAAGGGTCTGGGCAGGTATACGGGGTGGATTGGCCCGATGCCCTTCAATTCAGCTGCACCCTTGACATTCCAGGGGTGGAGGAGGAAGGGATCATCGAGCCTTGGGCGTGGGTGGAAGCCATCGATGTCTCCCTCGATGATGAAGGGCGCGCCTTGGAAGTGGAAGTGCTGCTGCAAGTGTCGGCAGCTGCCTACGTTCAATCGACCATGAGCTTCATCAGCGGAGTGCAGGCGAAAGCCCCGCACAAGGTGAAAGCCGAAGGCAAGCGGCTTACCCTCGAGGATGGGGTGGGCAGAGCGTGGTTTGAAGGGGCAGTTAACGCCAACCTTGAGATCCCTGGGGGCTGGGTTGATGTGGAGCGGGTGCTCGATGTCCTGGCCATGCCTACGGTTACTGGGTGCGAGGCCAGGTCAGGCCGGGCCATCATCCGCGGCCAGACCAGGTTTGCCATCCTCTATTGGAGCACCGAAGGGGGAGGCCGGCCGGTCCTTTTTAGCGCTCCGGAAGGGACGCCGTTCGAATTCATCCTGGAGATGGAAGAGCTTGAAGTGGGGATGGACCTCAACTGTCGGTGCCGTCCCGTCGGGGTGTCCGCCCAGATTGTAAGCGGCCGGGAGGTAGCCGTCGAAGCCAACCTGGAGATGTATCTGCGGGGCTGCCGCAGACGTCAGCTCACCATGCTGAGGGAAGTAACCTCGGAAGGAGACTTGGTCCCCACCCGGAAGGACGTCTTGCAAGTTGATCAGTTCATCGCCCAGGAAGAACGCCAGACAGTCGTTGAACGCACCTTGAACCTGCCAGGGGACCTTCCCCGGGTGGCCGACATCCTCCATGTGGAGGCCCAGGCCCAGGTGGGGGCAATCACCATTACCGAAGGGCGGCTGGCCGTTGAAGGCGAGGCTCGGGTCGGTCTTTACTACCGAACCGGCAGGGAGGATCCTTATCCCTTGCGATTTGCCGGGTGGTCGGAACCGATCTCCTTTACCCTGGCAGTTGATGTGGCGGGTGCCCACCCCGGCATGGAAGGCGTCGCTGAGCTGGCAGTGATCGATGCCCGGGCCTTCCTGCCCAACGAGGAGCAAGTGACGGTGGCCCTGGTGATCGGGGGAGCTATCCGGGTCTATGAGCCCCTTGAGGAAGAGGCAGTCCTCGAAGCCGTGGCCCTAGAGCCGCAAGAAGGGGATCTGCCCAGCATCACCTTCGTCATCGTCCAGGAAGACGACACCTTGTGGAAGCTCAGCCGGCTGTATCGCACGACGGAAGAGCACATCTTGCGGGCCAACCCCCATTTGCGAGAGATGGGCGGGCGGTTGGAGAAGGGCTGCAAGCTGTTTATTCCCCGGCGGCGAGCCCGAGGCGCCTAGAAGCGGGCAGGATCCCTGCCCGTCTCCCATTCGTCCCTGTAGGGGACAAGCCCCGACTTTCAGGCAGGAAAAACCTTGTTGAATGTGAAACACTTATCGGGAAAACTAGGGATGGGGTGATGACTTGGAGCGGAAGATCTATCTAGACAATCGGCCCTTGGAGGAAGCCTTGGAAAAGTATATGGGGCGTCTGGAGGAATTGGGGGTTTTCAGCAGTCTCCCCGACGAAGAGGTGCCCGTTGAGGAGTCGCTAGGCAGGATCACCGCCCAAGGGGTCTTCGCCGCCCGGTCGGTGCCCCATTACCACAGTGCGGCCATGGATGGCATTGCCGTTCGGTCGGAAAGCACCTATGGCGCATCGCAAATCGAGCCGCAGGAGCTCGCGATCCCTGGGGAGGCGGTCCTGATCGACACCGGCAAACGGCTGCCGGAAGGATTTGACAGCGTCATTCGCATTGAAGATGTTCACTTCCCCAAGGAAGATGTGGCGGAAATAACCGCGGCGGCTCCTCCCTGGCAGTATGTTCGCACCGTCGGGGAGGACCTGGTGAAAGGCGATTTGCTCCTGCCGACTAATCATCGCATCCGTCCCGTGGATGTGGGTGCGATGCTGGCCGGGGGGATCGAAAAGGTACTGGTCAGGCGCCGGCCCCGGGTGGTGGTCATCCCCACCGGAAGCGATCTAGCCTTGCCCCGGGCTGAACTTAAGCCAGGGGAGATCCCCGAATTCAACTCCCACATCCTGGGCTTGACTTTGGAAGAATGGGGTGCGGAGTGGATCCGCTGGGAGATTGTGCCTGACGATGTGGATTTGCTCCGGACCGCGGTGGAAAAGGCCTTGGAGCAGGGGGACCTAGTGCTGGTCAATGCCGGTTCATCGGCCGGCTCAAAGGACTACACCGTCCACGTCATCGAGCAATTGGGCGAGGTCCTCGTCCACGGGGTTGGGATCCGTCCCGGCAAGCCCGTTATCCTGGGCGAAGCTCAGATCATCCCCGTCCTTGGCATCCCGGGATATCCCGTCTCGGCTCGCCTGACATTACAGCTCTTTGTCGGACCTATTCTAAGCCGGATGATGGGCCAGGCGCCGC
>JAAYLE010000061.1 GCA_012522085.1 Bacillota bacterium
GATGCCGCTGCGATAAAAATCGGGAAGCTCCAATTTATCCAGGTCGCTCTTTTCCTTGATTACCGGGGCGCCAAAACACGGTTCCTGTCCCGGTCGATAGATCGGTTCCACTCCAAATAGAGATGCTTCCAAGGTAGTGGCAAAATCAAGACCGACAACCGGCTTAATGACACTATCATCCGGCACATGTTCATGCTTGAAGATCTTCGCCATCAGCTGGGTGCGCAAACACAGCTCAGGATCGCTAAAATACTCAATCAAGTCCACACCGAAATGCTCGGCAAACCATGGCCTGGCCAAGCCTACGTATACCGGAGTCTTAGGGAGCCCCTTACGGCTGGATTCGTTAGCTATATCCTTTACTTTCTGGACCAGTTCCCTTATTTCCACAGTAAAACCCCCTAACCTTTCATCATCAATCTGGGCAGTGTCAAGACCAACCCGGGGAAAAACGCGATAAGGAGTACCGCCACCAACAACGCTACATAGAAAGGTAGTAGCTCCTTGGTCACATCGCCGATAGTCACCTTGGCAACTTCGCAAACGGCAAACAGACAAACCCCCACGGGGGGCGTAACGAGGCCAATCATTAGGCTGACAAGCATTACGATCCCAAAGTGTACCGGATCGATATTCAACCGGGTAATGACCGGAAACACAACGGGTATGGTCAGCATGATAATTGCTATTGATTCCATGAACGTGCCCAGCACCAAGAAGGCTGCAATCAGCAACAACATGACCACGTGGGGGTTATTTGTCAGTGATAGGACAAAATCGGCTACCAATGCAGGTACTTGCTCATAAATCAGGATCCAGGAAAAGACAGATGCTGTGGCAATGATGTACATCACCATCGCCGTGCTTTGAATAGTCTCTATCACCACGTTCCGCAAATCTGACAGACTCAGTTCACGATACACAATACCACCGATAAACAGAGCATACACCACAGCGATAACGGCAGCCTCCGTTGGCGTGAACACACCGCCATATATCCCAACCAAGATAATCAAGGGCATCAATAAAGGCAAGAAGGATTCCTTCAGCGCCGCCCAAATCTCCCCAAAGCTAGAACGTTCATACCTTGGATAATTCCGCTTGTTGGAGATAACAACCGTCACCACCATCATTGACAGGGCCATCAACAGTCCCGGAATGACTCCTCCCATGAACATCGCACCAACAGACTGGCCAGTAGCCACGGCGTAAATTACGGCCGCAATGCTCGGAGGGATGATGGGGCTAATGGTTGAAGACGCGGCCGTGATCGCGGCACTAAAATCCGGATCATAGCCATCATTAGTCATGGCTTCGATCTCGATTTTTCCGAGCCCCGCCGCATCCGCGACGGCGGCGCCGGACATTCCGGCAAAAATGACACTGGCCAAGATGTTCACATGCCCCAAGCCGCCCGGGATATGCCCGACGACAGTACGCGCAAAATGGAAAATGCGGCGGGTGATACCACTAGTGTTCATTAAACATCCAGCCATGATAAACAGCGGTACGGCTAAGAGCGGGAAACTGTCAACTCCTTTCAACATGCGCTGACTGATAGCCTCTAGGGGGATGCCCCCCCGCACGACAAAGTAGGCAAGAGAACTAAACCCCAAAGCAGTAGCGATAGGTACACCGACAAGAATAAGCAACAGTAGGCTCAACAATAGCAAGGCTGTCATGAGATCCTCTCTCCTAGCGCAGAACTACTCGAACGAAGCAACTTCCACACATGATGGGCAGAATGGATGATCATACACAAGCCAGCCAGAGGTAAAGGAAGATAAAAAAGACCCATCGGCATCTTCGCCGCAGGCGTTGGCATGGGCCAGGTGAGTCTCACCATTCTGAAACCACCGACCACCAAATAAATCGCAAACACGACCCCAAGGAGTTCAATCAGGGCCTCAAGAATCCGCCTTGAGCCGGGATGAAGGGCATTGAGAATAAGCTCCACCCGAATTAAGGCGCGGCCCTTACTCAGCCAGGCCGCCCCGATGAAGGTCAACCAGACTAGCGCGAAGCGAGCTATCTCCTCTACCCAAATGAGGGAAAATCTGATCACATAACGGAAAATGACGCCGCTAAAAAGGGCCACAGTAATTACTAAGAGGCATAACGCGCATATGAGCAGCTCGAAATTGTCTGCGATCTTGCGCAGAGCTCCCATCCTTCGTTCACCTCCTTAAATAAGGGGGCGGGCAATCCGCCCCCCAGTTCATTCCGTCCCCGCCAGGATTTCGTCCAGCAAGCTGCCAAAGCGTTCTCCGTATCGTTTGTACACAGCCTGGGCCTTCTCCCGGAAGGGTTCGATATCGGGATCAGAAACAATCATTCCCTTGGCCTGCAACTCACTAACCAGGCGCTCATCGTCACTGGCAATCCGGTTCCGGTGGAAGACCTTAGCCTCGTGTGCGGCTTCCATGATGGCATCTTGGTGCTCCTTGGAAAGCGACTGCCAAAACCGTTCACTCACGAGTAACGGTAGTGGTGAATACTGGTGACGAGTCAAGGAAAGGTATCTTTGCACTTCATACAAGCCGGCCTGAGCAATGACCGTCAGGGGGTTTTCCTGAGCATCAATTGTTCCCTGCTGCAGAGCCAGATACACCTCCGGCCAAGCCATGGGCGTCACCTGGGCCTCCATAGCCTGGAAAGTGGCGATCGACATCTCCCAATTGGGAACACGGATCTTGAGTCCCACCAGGTCTTCAGGCTTTTCAATTGGCCTGCGGCCGTTTGTCACATTGCGGAACCCATTCTCCCAAAAAGCAAGCACCCTAATCCCCTTAGGCGGAAGGGGTTCAACCAGCCTTTGCCCGACTGGTCCATCCAACACCTTCCATGCCTTTTCGAAGGAGTCAAATAGAAAAGGCATCTCCAACACGTTCAAATCAGGAGCTAGGGGTGAGATGGTGCCCACACCGGGAGCAGCGAATTGAGATATGTTCAGTTGTAGTTGTTCAATCATGTCTTCATCAGAACCCAACGAAGCCGACGGGAAAACCTGCACCTCGATTGCTCCATCGGTCTTCTCGGCGACCAATTGGGCAAACAGTACCGCAGCCTCATGCCGGGGGTCAGTGGGGTTGTTCCCGTGACCGAACTTCGCTTGGATTGCTTTCGCCGCCGTTCCCCCGCTAACCATCATCATCACCAACAGACAACTTACCGCAAATGCTATGCCTTTTTTCATATTCTCACCATCCTTCCTGAATACTCATCCCGTTCTCTTCCCGACAGACTAACGCTTACGTTCCACCTCCTCCCCCGATTATCTCTTTGGCCAGTCGGGTAGTATGTCTTATGTGTCTTTCCATTGCCTCTTGTGCTCCCCGCCCATCCCGCTCCAACAGTCTTTGGTAAATCTCCCAATGGCCGGCAATGGACTTGTCGCCCTCCCCAGGAAGATTCAGAATCATCAACTGATGTCGGCGGATAAGGTCGCGCATGTTCTTGAATACTTGTTCCAAAATCGAGTTGCCAACTACTTGAATGATGATCTCGTGGTAGGTAATATCCGCTTCGGCGAAGGCTTCCTTGTTGTCTTTCTGCTTTTTCATCAGCTCGATTTGCCTGTGCAACAGCCTGAGGTCTTCGGTACCGATTCGTTCTGCCGCCAGCGCTACCGCGGCCGTTTCCAGAATCCCCCGCATCTGCAGCAGATCAGACCATTCCTTGTCATTCAATAGCATGACGCTAGTTAAGGTCGCTGCATGTTGCGATGAGAACAGGCTATCCACAGACGGTTCCTGAACGAAGGTCCCAGACCCTTGCTTTGTCCTGACCAACCCTAGGGCCTCCGCGTATTGCAGGCCTTCCCGCAGGGACGACATGCTAATGCCCAAGAGTCGAGCGAGTTTCTGTTGGGTGGGCAGCCTATCGCCCGGCATGAGCCCATTGTCCTTGATGTAAGCTTCAAGTCGCTCACAGACCTTTACCGACAATTTGTCTGGCTGCAGTGGCTCCACTGAATCCACCCCAATTCTTCAGAACACCAGAACACCTGAGATATTTTTACTTTCGCCAAGATTACTTGTTCTCCTGCCAACAAATAAAAAAGCGACGACCCCGTCTCTCAGGGGATCGTCGCGAACGGAGTACAACTACCCCCTCGCCGCGGTGATCATCGCTGCCACATTGTCTAGCGGCGTGCCCGGAGCCAAGCCTCCTCCCGAACAAAGGACAAAACCACCACCAGGGGCCAGAGAGGCGATGCATTCCTTGGCCTTCGCGTTCACCTGGTCTGGAGTCCCCTCCAAGAGAACCCTTAGTGGATGGAGATTGCCCAGCAAGGTCAAGGCGCTGCCGACCGCGGCTTTTGCCTGGGCAGGATCCACGTCGCCAAAATGCCATATATCCGCACCAAGCTTGGGCAAATCGCCCAGAATGTGACTGAGGTTGTCCTCGTTGTGATAAAGCTTGATCGCCCCGGGGAACTCTCGAAAGATTCGGCTGATGTAAGGTACGGCATACTCGTTGAAATGCTCAGGAGAGATCTGTCCGGGGACGTGTTCGATCATGGTGACTAGCTTAAGCTCCCCCGCAACTCTTTCCAAGGCCTTTAGATAGCTGATAATGCCGTCGGTGATGAACTCGAGGAAAGCATGAACCAGCTGTACATCATCGTAGAAGGCGACGTACAGTTTAGTATGGCCCGCCATCGCCGCAGCCACTTCCAAAGGACCTGTCGTCACTGCACAGCCGTCCAAGTATCCGATTCTCTCCACATACCCTCGGTCCAGGTTAGCGAGCATGTAACGATACTCCCGAAGTGCCTGGGGCATGAGCCCATCCTCCTTAGGATCGATGGGCTTCATTTTCCTAAAGTCGGCAATCTGGTCCATGTAAGGCATCGCCTGGGGCGGATTGTCGTCCGACCAGCGAACTGGCGAGCCGAAGGCGGAAGCCTCGAGGGCAACGCCGTAATCAGGCCATACCCCGGGGATAATCAGACAATCGTCGAACCTGTCTAAGGGAAACAACTGGGAACGCAGTTTAATCTCCACGTCTTGATAATAATCGAGCAGTCTTCTTGCCCCCTGCACCCTGACTAACGCACTGCGGGTGTTCCAAATGGCAACAGGCGCCCGACTTGGCTCCTGATGGCTGAGGGAGGTCAAGAAATCTTGATAGACATTAGCTCTTGCCAACCGCACTGCCCCCTTTGCGCTCTAATTATCCACCCAATACAAAAAGACCCGGGGATACAACCACCGGGTGATAGAGACTCCGTTGCCCCCGTAATGATGACCTTTCGATTTGACCGGGCCACTTTCCTCCGCCAGGAGGCAATCAAATACTCTTTCGGGCAGCGGCGGTAGTCTTCGAGAAGCAACGGGAGACTTTCGTTACCTGGGTTCAGCTCGCAGTCGTCGCAGCAGGGCATAGGGTTCAACCTTGTCTAAGGGCACAACCACCTTGTCGTTGGCGTGGGCAGCCGGAAGAGGATCGCCGTCCAAGCTGTAGAGCAAGATCTGTTGACGCCATGGCGGGCCTGTTGGGGTTAGGATCTCCAACTCCTCACCACTTCGGATGCGGTTGCGCACGGCCACTAAGGCTCCGCCTTGATGGGCGCCTTCCACGACGCCTAAGAAATCGGCGGAGCGAACGCTTTGGCGAGCCCTGACGGCCTGTCCGGGGCCTTGGGGATCGAAATAAAAGCCGGTGCCGTACGGCCGGTGGCTGACTTTTTCCAATTCCAACAGCCACGCCTGGTTTGGCCGGTAGTCCTGCGGGTTGACCAGGTATGCATCGATGGCTTCCCGATAGGTCTTGGTTACCGCAGCAACGTAGTGAACGCTTTTCATCCGCCCCTCGATTTTCAAGCTGTCTAGACCTACCTGGATCAACTCCGGGATATGCTGGATCATGCAAAGATCCCGGGAATTCAAGATGTAGCTCCCTTCAGACTCCTGGATGAGAGGGTAATATTCACCTGGCCGCTTGGCTTCCATCAACGCGTAGGACCAGCGGCAAGATTGGGCGCAATCCCCCAAATTAGCCGATCGTCCAGTCATTTGGGCCGAGAGCAGACAACGCCCCGAGTAAGCAAGGCACATCGCCCCATGGATGAAAGCCTCCAATTCCAGGCTCACCCGGCCCCTAATAGCGGCAATTTCGTCGAGGGTCAGCTCCCGAGCGAGGTTAATCCGCGAAGCCCCCAACTCCTCCCAGAACAGGGCCGCCTCCCAATTAGTGACGTTGGCCTGGGTGCTGATGTGGATAGGTAAGTTGCTATGGCGCTTAGCCAAATTGAAAACGGCCGGATCGGCAACGATCAGGCCATCCACTTCCAATGCCGCCAGTTCCTCTACGTACCCCGGCAAGGCCTCAAGATGCCGATTGTGAGCGAAGATATTGACTGTAACGTAGACTTTCACACCCCGCTGATGGGCTTCGCCCACGATGACTTCGATCTCCTCCCGGGTGAAGTTGCCGGCCCTAGCCCTGAGGCCAAACTGCTGGCCGCCCAAGTAAATGGCATCGGCTCCATAGGCCAAGGCCACCCGGGCCTTCTCCAGATTCCCGGCGGGAACCAAAAGTTCAGGTCTTTTCACAGTGATCGCTCCTCAATAACCGAAACGTCGGCGGGCGGCAACATGTTCCGCAAAGGTACGACTAAAAAAGTGGGTCCCGTCCCCGCGGGCGACGAAATACATGTAGTCAACATCGGCAGGCTCAATTACGGCCCTGATTGAGGCCAGGCCAGGGCTGGCAATGGGTCCCGGAGGCAAACCAGGATAACGGTAAGTATTGTAGGGCGATTCAACTTCTAAGTCTCGATACAAGACTCGGCTGCGGGGCTCATTAACCACGTAGCGAACGGTCGGATCGGCTTGTAAACGCATCCCAATTCGGAGTCGATTGAGGAAAACCCCGGCAATCACCGGTCGCTCCCGATCGTAGATGGCTTCTTTCTCGACGATGGATGCTAGGGTGAGCACCTCATGGAAAGAAAGGGGCCCTTCATAACCTTCGTAGAGGGGGGTCGCCACTTCCAAGCAGCGATTGACCATAATCTTGATGATTTCTTCTTCCTTCTGTCCGATGGCGAACCGATAGGTATCGGGGAACAAATACCCTTCTAGCGTATCGACAGGCATATCAAGGGGGCAGCTATCCCCGTAAACGAGCCCCTTATCCCTGGCAAGGCGCAGGAATCGCTCTTCATCAGCTAGTCCCTTTCGAGCAAGGAGACTGGCTATTTCCTCTAGGTTAAACCCCTCGGGAATGGTAACTTTCGCGGTTGCCACATCCCCCTGGCGAATCTGCGTTAGGAGTTGCAAGGGGGTCATGCCGGGGGAAAACAGGTAATAGCCAGCCTTCAGATCGCTATCAAAACCCAGCAGCCGGGCGACTAAGGCAAACGCCCGGGGATGGCGGACGATCTCAGCTTGGTGGAGCAACCTAGCCACATCGCGGCCTGTACTGCCTGCTGGGATCTCCACCAGCATCTCAACTCCCTTAAGGTCCCCTTCCAACGGCAGCAAGAAGTAAGAAAGGGACAATGTGCAGGCAACCATGACTACAATCCCACTGTAGACAAGTTGGCGCATCCATCGGTGCCAATGGCGGCCAGGGCCGTCATAGAGCTCGAAGTTTAAAGCTTCCTTCGTCTGTGGTTGGATCGACATGGTACTTCCCACACCCTACATGCGTTCTTGGAGCTTCTACTCCTCCCAATCGTCTCCCCAATCATCATCATCTAGCGCACTGACTACCCTCTCGAACTCATCGTCCTCTTCGACCATGACCAACACATCTTCCCCATCTTCATCGACATCGAGACGAAAAGCGACTACTCCCCCATCGGGATCTTCCTCAGGGACGAGCAAAGCATAGCGAACATCGTCCACTTCTAGGATCCGATAGAGGGTAAAGTTGTGCTCGAATCCCTCTTCATCGACTAGGACAATCGTATCTTCATCCATCACCGCACCTCGCCTTTTGACAAGTTGGAATTAGTCTTGCTTATCCTTCCCGGAAAGGTAGTCCCTCATGCGGCGGTCCAGGTAACTTTGTAAAAGAAATCCAGCCGCCACCTGGTCGACAACTGCCCGTCGTCCAGCCCGACTCACGTCAGCCTCGAGGAGCACCCTCTCCGCTTGCACCGTCGTAAACCGTTCGTCCCAGAAAACAATCTCGATTGAAGGCCACTCGGCCGCAAGCTTGCGTTCTAAGCGGCCCGCGAACTCCTGCACATACCTTGCCTCGGGACCCAGGCTGCCATCGGTGCGGCGGGGCAGGCCGACCACAATCTCGTCCACTTCGTACTGGGCAACGAGCTCCAGAAGCCGGTTCAGCTCCCCACCGCCCCGGCCGATCGTTTCCACCGGCTGGGCGATGAGTCCTAACGGGTCCGACACCGCAACACCAATCGTCTTGGTCCCTACATCCAAGGCAAGTATCCGCATGGGAACCCCCTAGACTATTTTCAAGGCAAAATCCGGGCACGCCGCCCCGCAATAGCCACAGAGAACACACCTGGCCCTGTCCACCTGGCAGCGACCACCGACCACCCTTAGAGCTCGTGAAGGGCAAGCGTCAACGCAGGAGCCGCATCCCGTGCACCAGTCGTCGATATGCAGCCAGCGGTCTGCCGCTGCCACCGCTTGCCTTATTTCCTGGGGAACGGGCTTTCCCGCGAAAATACTCAGGTTCATCATCAACTCCGCCCGACTCTTCATCCCTAAAGCCACCGACGCCAGGGTTGGGATGGCAAGAACGAATTCGAGGGCCGACTCGACCTTCCCGCTCAAATGCCCACCTGCCAGGGGCTTCATTCCATAAAGGCCCTTGCCCATGGAAGCGGCAAATTCCATCGCCGACAGCATGTCCTCACGGCTCCCATCGACAATCCCCACTCCGGTAAGGTTGATCAGGGGACTGATGATCTCGATCTGAGGATGGGCCGCCGCCGCACGCACTCCCGCCACCGTGTGGGTCGAAATGCCGACTGCCTCCACGAGACCTCGTTCCTTGGCTTCCACCAAATACTCTAAGGCCGGAGCATGTCCCCGCAGAGTATGGCTGGACTCTTGCTCATGGAGGAGGAAGATCTCGATGACATCCCGGTCAAGCTCCCGTCTGGCCCTTTCCAGGCTCTGAGCCATCTCCTCGTAACCACTTGCGTATGATTTGGTGGCAATTATCACCTCCCCATCATACCCCCGCAAGGCTTCGCGGATATGGGGATACGTACCGTAAAGTTCTGCCGTGTCAACGAAATTGACTCCCTGCTCGAAGGCCTCCCTCAGCAAAGCTGCGCCTTCTTCGACAGACAGGTTGTTATGCAGGGGTCCCAGGCCCAGGGAGCCAAAACAAAGTCGTGAAACCCATCTCTTGCCTAACAAGCGTTTCTCCAAAAAGACACCTTCCTAAACACAAAAACCATGGTCAGGGTCCCTCCTTGGACCCTTCATGGTTCCCAGCAAACCGCTGCTTTGCGACTACTGTTGTTTCGGGCTTGCTAAGGTCGCCAGATAGTGACGAACCAGCTCTTCCAGGAGTTCATCCCGTTCAATCTCCCGGATCAAAGCCCGTGCATTGCGGTGGCTAGTGATATAAGTCGGATCTCCCGACAACAAGTAGCCAACCAGCTGGTTGACCGCGTTATAGCCCTTGTCCTTCAGGGCGTGGTGGACCTCCCTTAGGATTCGCCTAGCTTCGGTCTCTTTTTCCGGGCCCACATGGAACAACATCGTTTCATCCTGGGGTCCCTTAATCATTCTCATCAACCTCCCGCCGGCGAATTTCCTGCTGGTTTCACGTTGACATTTCGTCACCGGCGGCAAAATCCCTCTATTGCCGCCAAACCATTTCCCCGACTAGTTTCCGAAGGGTTTCCTTAGCGGTCCTCAAGGCCTCATCCAATTTCTGCGGTTCTTTTCCGCCGGCTTGAGCCATATCGGGACGTCCGCCACCCGACCCGCCAACTAGTTGGGCCGTCTTCTTAATGATCTCGCCCATGTGGATGCCCCGGCCAACTAGTTCCTTGCTGGCCATACCGAGCAAGACCACCTTGTCTCCGTTCGCTGACCCGAGCACCACTATGCCCGGCTGTAATCTGTCCCGCAAGTAATCGCCCATTTGCCGAAGGGCCTCCATGTCGGCATCTTCCACCTGGGCTACCACCAGGTTAACCTCGTTGAGCTTTTCGGCCCCGACCACAAGCTCATCCCCTCTAGCCCGAATGGCCAGCTTCTGCAGCTTAGCAAGCTTCCTGGCTAGTTCTTCCTTTTCTTTGAGCATGCGGTCAATATCGGTCAGGATGCGATCGGGACTAGTCTCTAGTTTGCTGGCCGCCTCCTCTAGAAGGGATCCTCGCTCCCGTTGGTAGCGCAAGGCTCCCAAGCCAGTCAGCGCCTCTATTCGCCTGACGCCGGCGGCAATGCTCCCTTCGGAAACGATGGTGAAGGGGCCAATCTCCCCCGTGGCTCTCACATGGGTGCCTCCACAAAGCTCCCGGCTGTAATCACCAACGGAGACGACCCTCACTCGGTCCCCGTATTTCTCCCCGAAGAGGGCGATGGCACCTAATTCTTCCGCTTTAGCCATCGGCATTTCCTCCGCCAAGACAGGCAAATTGGCCAGGATGTAGCTGTTGACCGTCTCTTCCAGCTGCTTGATTCCCTCCGGAGCGATCCCTTCGAAATGGGTGAAGTCGAACCGGAGCCGGTAGGGATCGACCAAAGACCCGGACTGGGCAACATGTTCACCCAGCAGCCTGCGCAAAGCTTGATGGAGAAGATGGGTGGCCGTATGATTGCGGGCCGTCGCCTCGCGGGCGTCCCGATCAACCCTGGCCCGGACCAGGTCGCCTACCTCGAGGGAGCCAGCTGTGACCTTGCCCCGGTGGACGATCGCGGCGCCAAGGCGCTGGACATCCTCCACCTTGAACTCCCCGTCCTTAGCGGTGATGGACCCCACATCGGCCTGCTGCCCACCCCCTGTTGGATAGAAGGGAGTAATATCCAGCACCACGTCCACCTGTTGGTTTGCTGCCACCTGGGAAACCGAGTGGCCATCTACCAGCAGGGCGAGGATCTGGGCCTCCCCCTCCAAACTGTCGTAGCCGATGAACTCCGTCTCCAGCCCGAGGGCATCGGCGACGCTGTCCGTCTCATCGCCCAGATA
>JAAYLE010000062.1 GCA_012522085.1 Bacillota bacterium
ACGGGTTTTCCTTCGAGCTGGACACAGTCGATAACCACCGGGCCAGGGCGGAGATTTACCAGGCCATGCTTGCTGAGGTTGGGATCGATGTCAAGATCCGCACCTGGCCTACCTGGGGAGCAGTTCGGGAGGCTTGGATGCAAGCAAAGGATAAGCCGGTGGAGGAGCAACGGGATGCCTTCCTCAACGATTGGGGGAACGCATCGCTAGATCCCTTCGACATCCTGATCCCTAAGTTCCATTCAGACCACCGGGGCTTAGGTCGGGGCAACTTCTCCGGGTTTGCCGACCCCGAAGTAGATAAGCTCCTCGAAGCATCTTTGGAGTCCGATAATGATGAAGAGCGGCTGGGACTATTTCGCCAGGCCCAGGAGATCATCCATGCCCAGGTGCCGATGGTCTTCGAGTTCGTGGCCCATGAAATCTACGGTGTGAGGAAAAGGGTCAAGAACTGGCGTCCCAGTCCCGACAGCCGCATCCATTTGAAAGAGGTTGACTTGATACAATAATGTCCAGGAAGTTTTTCGTCGATCGAACGCTACAGACAATTCCGGTGGTGCTGGGGATCACCTTGGTCGTCTTTTCCCTCATGCACCTTACTCCAGGGGACCCGGTCGAGACCATGCTCGGGTCGGTGGGGCACATCAGCCAGGAGGATATTGAGCTCATCCGCCATGAGCTGGGGCTGGATCAACCCCTGTGGAAGCAATATCTGGGGTTTTTGGGAGGGATCTTCCGGGGAGATTGGGGCGTCTCCCTGCGCTACGGGGTGCCTGTTAAGGAGCTCATCCTGGAGCGCCTCCCGGCAACCCTGGAATTGACCCTGGCAGCCATGGCGGTCTCGTTGATGATCGCCATTCCCGCCGGGGTCCTGGCGGCGGTGCGCCGCTATTCCATCGTGGATCAAGCGAGCACGCTGGTGTCCCTGATTGGCGTGTCTATGCCGGATTTCTGGCTAGGGCTCGTGCTCATCCTAATCTTCTCCGTGGGACTGGGGTGGCTGCCAGGAGGCCTGCGGCTCGGTTTTGAGGTGACTGCACCTCCAACGGTGACGGGGCTGTTGCTGGTGGATTCGCTGCTCGCCCGGAATTGGGAGGCCCTATGGGCGGCAATGAAGCATCTGCTCTTGCCCGCCCTGGCTTTGGGAGCTCCTTTAGCTGCCCTGACCATGCGGATTACCCGTTCGAGCATGCTCGATGTAATCCAGCAAGACTACATCACCTTCGCCCGGGCCAAAGGCCTTAAGGAGGCTGTCGTCATCATCAAGCACGCCCTGCGCAATGCTTTGATCCCCACCATCACCGTCATTGCGCTGAACATGGGCACGCTCCTGGGCGGCAACATGATCATTGAGCGGATTTTCAGCTGGCCGGGGCTAGGCCAACTGGTGGTAGACTCGATCCGTACCTATGACTACCCCGTTGTCCAAGCGTCAGTCATGTTGTATGCGTTAACTTACGTAGCGATGAACCTGGCGGCTGATTTAGTCTATACCCGGCTGGATCCCCGGGTGAAGCTTTAGAAGGAGGAAAGGCATGGAGCTTGAGCAGGCATTGTACCACGATTCTTCCCCCTTGTGGTCCACTTTGCGGGACTTCTGGCGGCTTTACCGGAAGAACCGACTGGCCGTCTGGGGCCTAGCGGTCATCACCATCATGGTCATTGCCGCGATTTTCGCCCCATACCTTACTCCCTACCACCCGGAAAAGCCGGACTTTACCGCCTTGCGGAAGCCGCCGGCTTGGATGCCGGGCGGGAGCCTAGCCCATCCGTTGGGGACAGATCACTTGGGGAGGGATATGCTGACTCGCATCATCCACGGCGGCCGCATATCTTTATCCGTTGGGCTCGTGGTCATCTTCTTCGCCACTACCCTGGGCACTATCTTGGGCCTGATCTCAGGGTATTACGGCGGCCGCATCGATGCTGTCATCCAGCGCATCGTCGATACTTTGTTGTCCTTCCCCTATTTGATCCTGGCAACAGCCTTAGTTGCCGTCCTGGGGCCGGGCCTACAGAATATGCTGGTGGCCTTGGCTTACAAGGAATGGATCTATCCTTGCCGGGTGGTCAGAAGTGAGGTATTGGCCGCCAAGAACCAGGAATATGTGGAGGCAGCCAAGGCCGCGGGGGCCGGGGATTTGCACATCATGTTCAGGGAAATCCTACCTAACGTCTTCGGCTCAGTCATCGTGGTTGCCACCTTGCGGGTGGCCTGGGTCATCCTGATGGAAGCTTCATTGAGCTTCCTGGGACTCGGCGTTGAGCCCCCGGCCCCCGCTTGGGGAACCATCATCAGTGAAGGACGGCGGTTTATCAATACCCAGTGGTGGATATCCACTTTCCCTGGCATCGCCGTGTTGCTGACCGCCTTAGGGATTAATCTTATCGGCGAAGGCTTGCGCGATGCTTTAGATCCGCGCATGAGGTATTAACGATGAAGCAACCATTACTGGAAATAAGAAACTTAAAGGTTCATTTTCAAACCGAAGCCGGCGTAGCCAGAGCCGTCGA
>JAAYLE010000063.1 GCA_012522085.1 Bacillota bacterium
CAGCTCCTCGCCCCGGTGGTCAAATGGTCCGCCCGGGTGGATGGGGAGAATGTCGACGGCGTCATCGACAAGGCCCTGCGCATCGCCGTCAGCGACCGCCCCGGCCCTGTCCATCTAGACATTGCTGGCAATGTGGCTATGAGTACGGTCAAAGGCACTTTCAGCCACAGGCCCCTCCAATCTTCGGGAGGGCCCCCCGATCCGGAGGCCTGCGCAAGGGCCCGCGAGCTTCTTCAGCAGGCGAAGCGGCCCGTGATCGTGGCTGGACTGGGCGCCCTTTGGGGTAGGGCCCATGATGCCCTCTTGGAGCTGGTCGAGGGGCTGCGCTGCCCCGTCATGGTCACCCCCAAGGCCAAAGGGGTCATCCCCGCGGATCATCCCCAGTTCGCCGGCGTCGTTGGCCTGGGCATGGAGGTGGATGATCTTCTCCTGGAGGTCTTGCGCCAAGGAGACTTGATCCTAGCGGTAGGCTACGACCCGGTGGAAGTTGTGGGAAGCTGGTATCGGCCCTGGTCCGTCCCCACCATCCACATCGACACCCTGCCCAACATCGACGGCTTCTACGGGGCGGAGGTCGAACTAGTAGGAGGCATCCGCGCATGCCTGACGGCCCTTCGGCCAACGATTAGGCCTGCAGCGGAGGACTGGCAGGGACGGGCGGAGATCCTGCGCCGGGAGCTGAGGAAGCACTTTGCCGCGAGCATCGCGGCCTGCCCGCAGGGGGTATCCCCCTATCAGCTCATGCTGGCCCTTAGTCAGGCCCTGCCCAGGGAGACCTTGGTGACTTGTGATGTTGGGGCCCATAAGATCCTGGCCTGCCAGGTCTGGCCCACCTTTGCACCGGGCGCCTTCCTGGTCTCCAATGGCCTTTCCACCATGGGCTTTTCCTTGCCGGCGGCCATCGCCGCGAGGCTCCACGATCCAGAGCGGCCCCTCCTTTGCCTGAGCGGGGATGGGGGCCTGGGGATGGTCCTCGGCGAGCTGGAGACGGCCGCGCGCCTTGGCCTTGGCTTTCCCATCATCCTCTTCGTCGATGGCAGTCTGAGCTTGATTAAGGTCAAGCAGGAGGAGAGGGGTTATGCTGCCGTCGGGGTTGATTTCAGCACCCCCGACTGGGCCGGGATCGCAACTTCCTTCGGCGCTAGGGGAGTCAAGACCGACTCCATCGAGACTTGCCTGGAAGAGACCCTCGTGGCCATCAAGGAGCGACGGCTGACCTTGATTGAGGTTACGATCGATCCTAGTGAGTACCGCCAGCAAATGTAGAGTTCTTGGCGACTTGGGGGAGGCGCTCCTCCCCTGGGCTTATCATCTCCCTTGGGCTTCCAACTGCCCCAAAGCCCCACCCAACCGGTCCATACAGAGGCTCTTTCCCTGGCGGGGGAATGTCCTCCGCAGGGCCCGGCGACAATAGTTGTTGACAGGTCGTTGGGAGAGTAGTATGCTGAAACTGCAGATACCCCTACAGGGTAGGGGTATGGCAGGTGCATATTGAAAGGAGGTTTGCATATGGAAGAAAGACAGCGCATCACCCTCGACATCGAAGGCATGAGCTGCGCAAGCTGCGCCCGCAGGCTGGCCAAGGCCCTGGGGGAGCTTCCAGGGGTCAAGGATGCCCAGGTTAATTTCGCTGCGGAAAAGGCTTATGTGGATTATGATCCCGGGGTGATCGATGAAGACGCCCTCAAGGCCGCGGTGGCCGATGCCGGCTACAAGGTGAAGGAGAAAGCTTCTGTGCAGATGACCTTCCCCGTCGGGGGGATGACCTGTGCAAGCTGTGCCGCCAGCGTTGAGCGGGCCCTGAGCCGGGTTGAGGGAGTGGAAAAGGCCGCCGTTAATTTCGCCTCGGGCAAGGCAGTGGTCTCTTTGTCGCGGGAAGTAGATGTGGATCGCCTGCGGCAGGCCGTTGCCGATGTAGGCTATGAAATGGTTGTGGATGTGGAAATGCCCGAGGATGATTCGGTCGAGCGGGCCTTTCGCCGGATGCGGGGTGCAGCCCTGCCCACGAGCCTCATCATGCTGATGATGGTTTGGCATATGATCGTCGGACACATTCCCCATTACGAAATCTTGACGATCCTCCTCAGCTTTCCCGTCGTCTTCTACTCGGGCTGGGAGACCCACCGGGCATCCTGGCGGGCCTTGCGGGCGGGCAGTCCGAGCATGGACGTATTGATCACCTTAGGCACCATTCCACCCTTCTTGATGGGCCTGGCGGCCTTTTGGTTTCCCGGCACTACTTTTGTCGAAATGGCCGCAGCCATCATGACCTTCCACCTGATCGGCCGCTATCTGGAAGTCCGGGCTAAGGGAAGGGCCTCCGATGCCATCAAGAAGCTCTTGCAGCTCGAGGCCAAGACGGCCCGCATCCTCGTCGGGGATGAAGAAAGGGAAGTGCCCATCCACCAGGTGGTCGTCGGGGACATCATGGTCATCCGCCCCGGGGAAAAGATCCCCACCGACGGAGTGGTCGTCGACGGCGAAAGCACCGTGGATGAATCCATGGCCACCGGCGAGTCCATGCCCGTAGCCAAAACCGTCGGCGATGAAGTCATCGGCGCCACCATCAACAAGATGGGGGTCCTCAAGGTGCGGGCGACCAAGGTGGGCAAGGACACTTTCCTCGCCCAGGTGGTCAAAATGGTGGAGGAAAGCCAGGGGAGCAAGGTCCCCATCCAGGAATTTGCCGACAGGGTCACCGGGATTTTCGTGCCCGTCGTCATCGGGGTGGCCTTCACGACCATCGTGATGTGGCTCTTGTTTCCGGACTTTTTCTTGTCCATCCTCACCTGGGGAGAAAAGTACTTCCCGTGGATCGTAACTGACCAGCCGCCTTTCATCCGGGCCATCTACGCGGGGATCGCGGTGCTGGTCATCTCCTGCCCCTGCGCCCTGGGGCTGGCCACGCCGACGGCCCTGATGGTGGGAACGGGCATCGGCGCGGAGAAGGGCGTTTTGATTCGAAACGGCGAGGCCATCCAGACCCTCAAGGATGCTTCCTGGATCGTTTTTGACAAGACGGGCACCATCACCAAGGGGCGTCCCGAGGTGACCGACCTGGTTCCCTACGGCGATTTCACCTCCGATGAGGCCTTAGCCTTCGCCGCGGCGGTGGAAGGCGCATCGGAGCACCCCTTAGGCCAGGCTATCGTCGAGGCGGCCAAGGAGAAGGGCCTGCCCGTGGAGGAAGTCGCCAAGTTCGCCGCGGCAGTCGGCCGGGGCGTCTCCGGCCAGGTTGGCGGCCGACGGGTTCTAGTTGGCAGCCGGACCTTCCTGCAGGAGGAGGGCATCGACCACTCACCTCTGGCTGAAGCCATGGAAAACTTGGAAGCCCAGGGAAAGAC
>JAAYLE010000064.1 GCA_012522085.1 Bacillota bacterium
ATGCCGCCGATGGGTATGCACGGGTTACCGGCAAGGTGGGGGTGTGCATCGCCACCTCTGGACCTGGCGCAACCAATCTGGTGACGGGTCTAGCCAACGCTTATATGGACTCCATTCCAGTGGTTGCCTTGACTGGTCAGGTAAATACAACCCTAGTGGGGCGGGATTCTTTCCAGGAAGCAGACATCACCGGAATCACCATGCCCATCACCAAACATAACTACCTGGTCAAGCAGGCGAGCGATATCCCCCGGGTGATGAAAGAAGCTTTCCACATCGCCCGCACCGGGCGGCCTGGGCCGGTCCTGGTTGACCTGCCGAAGGACATCACTACCCACGAGCTTGATTTCTCCTACCCGGAGACTGTTGACCTGCCGGGCTACAAGCCCACCTATGAGGGCAACTACCGGCAAGTCAAACTGGCCGTGGAAGCTATCAGCGAGGCTCAGCGTCCGGTGTTCTACGCCGGGGGCGGCGTCATCAGCGCGGGGGCCTTTGATGAGCTGCTGACCCTGGCGGAAAAATGCCGGATCCCCGTGACGACCACTTTGATGGGCATGGGATGTTTCCCGGGGACCCATCCGTTGTACTTGGGGATGCTGGGGATGCACGGCACGGCCTACGCCAACTACGCGGTTACCCACTGCGACCTATTGATCGCGCTGGGGGCCCGCTTCGATGACCGGGTCACTGGCGTCATTGAGAGATTCGCGCCGAAGGCCAAGATAGTCCACATTGACATCGATCCGGCTGAGATCGGCAAGAACGTCCGCGTCGACATACCTATCGTTGGTGACGTGAAAAGGGTGCTAGAGGCCATCAACGAGCAGATTGAACCGAGGCAGGATGGCGGGTGGCTGGAGGAGATTGACCGGTGGAAGAAGGCCTATCCCCTCCAGTATGAAGCCTGCAACGGGACGGTCAAGCCCCAGTACGTGGTGGAACAGCTTTGTGAGCTCACCAATGGTGAGGCCATCATCACCACGGAAGTGGGGCAGAACCAGATGTGGGCCGCCCAATTCTATACCTTCACCAAGCCCCGCAGCTTCGTCAGCTCCGGGGGGTTGGGGGCTATGGGATTTGGGTTTCCCGCGGCCGTCGGCGCCCAGATCGGTCGGCCGGATAAGCTGGTGATTGCCGTGTCTGGGGACGGCAGCTTCCAGATGAACATCCAGGAGCTGGGGACGGTGGCTGCCTACAACTTGCCGGTGAAGGTAGTCATCCTGAACAACGGCTACCTGGGGATGGTGCGGCAGTGGCAAGAGCTGTTCTTCCGCCGACGCTACTGCCAGGTAGACATGGCCGCCGGCCCTGATTTCGCCAAGGTGGCAGAGGCCTACGGGATTAAGGGGATAGCCATCCGGGACTTCCGGCATGTACGGGCCGGACTGGAAGAGGCCCTGGCCCATCCGGGCCCGGTGGTGGTCAACGTGATGGTTGACCGGGAGGAGAACGTCTTCCCCATGGTTCCCGCGGGCAAGGCCATCGACGATATGATCGGTTTGGAGGGAGGCTCATGAAAAAGCACATCATCGCCGTCCTGGTCCAGAACAAGTCGGGGGTGATGGCCCGGGTAGCTGCTTTGTTCAGTCGTCGGGGGTACAACATCGACAGCATTGCCGTCTGTGCCACCGAAGACCCGGAGGTCTCCCGGATGACCATTGTGGCCCGGGCCGATGACGATATCTTAGAGCAGATCACCAAGCAGCTCAATAAGCTCATCGAGGTGATCAAAGTCAGCGACATCACCAACGATCCCCTGGTGGATAGGGAGCTGGCCCTGATCAAGGTCGGGGCCACTCCCACCAACAGGGCGGACATCATCCAGATCGTGGATATCTTCCGGGCCCACATCGTCGATGTGAACCCCAAAACGGTGACGGTGGAAGTCACCGGCGATGAGGGCAAGATGGAAGCCATCATTCAGATGCTGCGCCCCTACGGGATCAAGGAAATTGTGCGCACGGGCAAAGTCGCCATGGTGCGCGGCGGAGTCGAGAACAACAATTAAAAGGAGTGGTGAGGATGGCTAAGATGTATTATGACCAGGATGCAGATCTGTCTCTGCTCAAGGGTGAGAAGATCGCGATCATCGGGTATGGAAGCCAGGGACACGCCCAAGCCATGAACTTAAGGGACAGTGGACTAGATGTGATTGTGGCCAACCGTCCTGGCAGCGAAAACTACAAACGGGCCGTAGCCGACGGCTTCACCCCGGTCAGCGCCCGGGAGGCTGCCGAGCAGGCGACCATCATCCAGATGCTAGTGCCCGATGAAGTCCAGGCCAGAGTCTATCGGGAAGAAATCGCTCCCAACATGACCGAAGGGAAGTCCTTGGTCTTCTCCCATGGATTCAACATCCACTTCAATCAAATTGTGCCGCCGCCGAACATCGATGTGTTCATGGTAGCCCCCAAGAGTCCAGGCCATCTAGTCCGGCGGATGTATGTTGAAGGGAAGGGCGTCCCGGCTCTACTGGCCGTCCATCAGGATGCCAGCGGTCGCGCCCATGCTAAGGGTCTAGCTTACGCGAAGGGGATCGGCTGCACCAGGGCAGGGGTCATCGAAACCACCTTCCAAGAAGAGACGGAAACGGATCTGTTCGGTGAGCAGACGGTCCTTTGCGGAGGGGTCAGCGAGCTCATCCGCGCCGGGTTCGACACCCTAGTGGAAGCTGGCTACCAGCCGGAAGTTGCCTATTTTGAATGTCTCCACGAACTGAAGCTCATCGTAGACTTGATCTACGAGGGCGGCATCAGCTACATGCGCTACTCGGTGAGCGATACGGCTGAGTATGGGGACATTACCGTTGGGAAGCGGATCATCAACGAAGAGACCCGCAAAGAGATGAAGCGAGTCCTCAAAGACATCCAAGATGGCAAGTTTGCCAAGGAATGGATCTTTGAGAACCAGGCCAACCGGCCCATGTTCAATGCGATGCGGATGCGGGAGCGGGAGCACCCCATTGAAGTTGTGGGCAAGCGGCTGCGGGCCATGATGCCTTGGATTGAAAGCAAGTAATTCCCGCGGAGGGGGAGTGGCTATGTTCCAAGAGAAGAAAAACCTCTTCATTCCAGGTCCAACACCAGTGGCTCCGGGACTCCTTCGAGTCACGAGTCGCCCGGTCATCAATCACCGGGGACCGGAGTTCCACGATCTGTTCGGGCGGGTCCGGGCTTCCCTGGCGGAAGTCTTCCAAACCAAGGGGAAGGTCTTCATTTTGACCGGTTCAGGCACCAGCGCCATGGAGGCGGCCGTGGCCAATACTATCTCCCCGGGGGATAAGGTGCTTGTGCTGGTGGGGGGCGCCTTCGGCGAGCGCTGGGCGAAACTAGCCGAGACCTTTGGCGCCCAGGTGGAGCGACTTTCCTACCCTTGGGGGACGGCTGCCAATCCCGAGTGGGTCAGGGAGGCCTTGGCCAAGGACGAGGGCATCAAAGCCGTTTTTGCCACGCAGAATGAGTCCTCGACAGGCGTTGCCAACGACATCAAGGCCATTGCCGAGGCCCGCGGAGACCATCCGGCTTTGCTCATCGTCGATGCCGTCAGCTCCTTTGGCGCCATGGAGCTGGATATGGATGGGTGGGGCGTGGATGTGGTGGCAACTGCCTCCCAGAAGTGCCTGATGATGCCCCCAGGTCTGGCCTTCGTGGCCTTCGGCGAGCGGGCATGGGAGGCGGCAGCCCAGGCGAAGACTCCTCGCTTCTACTTGGATCTGCGACAATACGATGCCTTTGCCGCCATCGGCGAGACCCCCTTTACTCCCAATGTGCACCTTTGTTTTGCTCTGGAAGAAGCCATCGGGATGCTGAAGCGGGAAGGCCTCCAGGCTGCGAGGGAGCGCCACCTGCTCATGCGGGACATGGTGCGGGCAGGTCTGTCTGCCTTGGGGATGGAGCTCCTCGTCAAAGACGAACGGGCCGCGTCCCCCACAGTGACCGCCGTCCTCGGCGGGGATTTGGATATTCCGCGCTTTCGCCGGATCGCCGAAGATGAGTTTGGCTTCGTCCTGTCTGGCGGTCAAGGGGAGCTCAAGGCCACTAGTTTCCGCATCGGCCACATGGGCTACATGCTGCCGGTGGACATGGTTGGGCTGCTCGGCGTGATCGAGCTGGCCTTGACCCGGGCAGGCAAGAAGACTGAGCTTGGGCAAGGGGTTAAAGCTGCCCAACAAGTGCTGCTGGAGAGAACCTAAGACAAAGGGGGGTTTCTTGGAGATGGCCAGAGTACTGCAGGTTTTCGATACGACCTTAAGAGATGGCGAGCAGTCCCCGGGCGTTAGCCTTAATCCCCAGGAAAAAGTGGAGATTGCCAAGCAGCTAGCCCGTTTAGGGGTTGACGTCATCGAGGCTGGCTTTCCCGTGGCCTCCCCAGGGGACTTCGCCGCAGTGCAGGCTGTTGCCGAACAGGTCAAGGGCCCTTACATTTGTGGTTTGGCCCGAGCCGTGGCCAAAGACGTGGAGCGGGCTTGGGAGGCGCTGCGCTGTGCCGAAAAGCCCTGCATTCATACTTTTATCGCCACATCGGACATTCATATGAAATATAAGCTGAACAAAAAGCCCGATGAAGTCCTGCGCATGGCCGTCGATGCGGTCAGGTTGGCCCGCAGCTACGTCGACATGGTCGAGTTCTCTGCGGAGGATGCGACCAGGAGCGACTGGGGGTTTCTCTGTGAGATTTTTGCCGCCGTGTTGGAGAATGGAGCAAAGATCATCAACATCCCCGACACGGTGGGCTACACTACTCCCCAGGAATTCTCTGATCTCATCACCTACATCCGAGAGCATGTCCCGGGAATCGACCAGGCCATCATCAGCGTCCATTGCCACAACGACTTAGGGCTTGCCGTTGCCAATTCCTTGGCCGCGGTGAAAGCTGGGGCCCAGCAGATCGAGTGCGCCGTCAACGGACTTGGCGAGCGGGCGGGCAATGCGGCCTTGGAAGAGGTGGTGATGGCTTTGCACACCAGACAGGATCACTATGGGGCCATCACCAACGTGGTGACGGAGCAGCTCTACCGGACCAGCCGGCTGGTTTGCGCCTTGACGGGCGTTTCCGTTCAGCCCAACAAGGCCATCGTGGGCGACAACGCCTTCGCCCATGAATCGGGGATCCACCAGGATGGGGTCTTGAAGGAGCGGACCACCTACGAGATCATGACCCCCGAGTCGATTGGCCTGCGGCAAAGCCGCTTGGTCCTAGGCAAGCATTCGGGCCGCCACGCGTTCAGGGAAAAGCTGCGGGAGCTCGGCTATAGCCTAACGGAGGAAGACATCAACCGGGCCTTTGAGCGGTTCATCGAGCTGGCGGATAAGAAGAAAACCATCACCGACCGGGACATCGAGGCCATCATTGAGACGGGGCGGTTCGCCGTACCTGGAACCTTCGTCTTGGAGTATGTCCATGTTGTCAGTGGCAACACGACGGTGCCCACGGCCACCGTGCGGATCCGGCATGGGGACCAGGTGGTGGAGGAGGCGGCTTGCGGCGACGGTCCCATCGATGCAGTCTATCGGGCCATCAACCGAGCGACGAATGTTCCCGTCCATCTGCTGGATTACGCCCTGCAGGCCGTCACCGGGGGCGCGGATGCACTGGGCGATGCCACTGTCAGGGTGAAGGACAATGGGCACATTCACATCGGCCGGGGAACCAGCACCGATGTCATCGAGGCCAGCGCCCTCGCTTATATCCACGCGATCAACAAAATCATTCACAGTCGGGAAAAGTATCAGTCGGCTGGGGAGGTGTAGCCATGGGAATGACTATCGCGGAGAAGATTCTGGCGGCCCATGCGGGCAAGGCTAGGGTGACCCCTGGCGAGCTGATCACCGCCAAGGTGGACCTGGTCCTGGGAAACGACATTACCGCGCCTGTGGCCATTAAAGAATTTGAACGGCTAGGGGTGGAGACGGTCTTCGACCGGGATAAGATCGCCTTGGTGCCGGACCATTTCGTGCCCAATAAAGACATCAAGGCCGCCGAGCAGGCCAAACTGGTGCGGGAGTTTGCCCGCCAACACCAGATCACCCACTACTTTGAAGTTGGCCAAATGGGCATCGAACACTGTCTGTTGCCCGAGCAGGGACTGGTGGCCCCGGGTGAGCTGATCATCGGCGCCGACTCCCACACTTGCACCTATGGTGCCCTGGGGGCCTTCGCCACCGGCGTTGGGTCGACGGACATGGCTGCGGCCATGGCCACCGGCGAGCTGTGGTTTAAGGTCCCCGAGTCGATGAAGTTCATCTTCCACGGCGAGGCGAAGCCGTGGGTCGGGGGAAAGGACCTCATCTTGCACATCATCGGGGACATCGGCGTCGATGGCGCAACTTACATGGCCATGGAGTTCGCCGGCGAAGGGATCGAAGCCTTATCCATGGACGGCCGCTTCACCATGTGCAACATGGCCATCGAAGCCGGGGGCAAAGCCGGGATTATCGCTCCCGACGCCAAGACCCTGGACTATGTGAAGGATCGGGTGAACCGGGAGTACGAGATCTATGAAAGCGATCAGGATGCCGAGTACGCTCTGGTCAAGGAATATGACCTAGCCGACATCGAACCGCTGGTGGCCTTTCCCCACAAACCGGAAAACACCCGGCCCATCAGCCAGGTTGGCGACGTGCCCATCGACCAGGCCGTCATCGGCTCTTGCACCAATGGGCGGATGGAGGATCTGCGCCTCGCCGCCAAGATCCTCGAAGGGCGCAAAGTCGATCCCCGGGTGCGTCTTATCGTCATCCCCGGGACCCAGGCAATTTACTTGCAGGCCATGGAAGAAGGGCTGATTAAGACCTTCATCGAGGCGGGGGGGGTCGTTTCCACGCCTACCTGCGGTCCGTGCCTCGGGGGTTACATGGGCATCCTCGCAGCGGGAGAAAGGTGTGTGTCCACCACTAACCGGAACTTCGTGGGCCGGATGGGACACCCCCAAAGCGAGGTCTACTTGGCTAACCCGGCGGTGGCCGCGGCTTCGGCAATAGCTGGGCGACTGGCTTCGCCCGCGGAAATCCTAGGATGAGGAGGTGGCGCCATGCGGGGTAAAGCTTGGAAATTCCGTGATGATGTGAATACCGATGAAATCATTCCGGCACGGTATCTGAATACTTCCGACCCTAAGGAACTAGCGCGCCATTGCATGGAGGACATCGACCCCCAATTCATGGAGAAGATGTCCCCAGGCGACATTATCGTCGCCGGGAAGAACTTTGGCTGCGGCAGTTCCCGGGAGCATGCTCCGGTAGCTATTAAAGCCGCGGGGGTCAGCTGTGTGATCGCGGAGTCCTTTGCCCGGATCTTCTACCGCAACGCGGTGAATATTGGCCTTCCGATCATGGAGGCCAAAGAAGGAGCCCAAAGGATCCGGGAGGGGGATATGATCAGGGTTGAACCTGAAGAGGGCAAGATCATCAACGAGACCACCGGTGAGGAATACCAGGTGGCGCCCTTCCCGCCCTTCATGCAGGCGATCATCGCTCAAGGGGGACTCATCAATTATGTCCGGGCCCGGGTTCAAGAAAGCAGGTGATGAATTGTTTAAGATCGCGCTCTTGCCCGGAGATGGCATCGGCCCCGAAATTGTCGCCGAGGCTGTCAAGGTTCTGCAGGCGGTCGGCCAAAGATATGGTCACCAAATGGAGTTCGAAGAGGGATTGATTGGCGGTGCAGCCCTCGATCAGCGGGGCGAAGGGCTGCCCCAGGAGACTTTGGACCTTTGCCGCCAAAGTGATGCCATTCTCATGGGCGCAGTGGGGGGACCAAAGTGGGATGAATTACCAGGCAACAAGAGGCCCGAAGCGGCTCTCCTGGGCATCCGCAAGGGGCTCGGTCTGTTTGCCAACTTGCGGCCGGCGAAAGTCTTTCCCGCCCTGGCTGGCGCGTCCAGCCTGAAGCGGGAGGTGGTCGACGGCATCGATCTAGTGGTGGTGCGGGAGCTTACCGGGGGGATCTATTTCGGCCGGCCCAAAGGGCGAGAGGGAGACAGGGCCATCGATACCATGGCTTACACAACCCTCGAGGTCGAACGGATCGCCCGGGTGGCCTTCGAGCTGGCCAGGAAGCGGAAGGGCCGGGTTACTTCCGTCGACAAGGCCAACGTCTTAGAGACTTCCCGCCTTTGGCGGGAGGTGGTCATGCGGGTCAAAGACGAGTATCCCGAGGTGCACTTGGAGCATATGTACGTGGATAACTGCGCCATGCAGCTCCTGCGGGATCCTGGTCAGTTTGATGTGATCCTCACCGGCAACATGTTCGGCGACATCCTCAGCGATGAGGCGGCGATGCTCACCGGCTCCTTGGGAATGCTGCCCTCAGCGAGCTTGGGTGAGGGGACCCTTGGGCTTTACGAACCGGTCCACGGTTCGGCCCCTGACATTGCCGGGAAGGGAGTTGCCAATCCCCTCGCGACCATCTTGTCCGCGGCCATGCTTCTCCGTTATTCCCTAGGTTTGGCGGAGGAAGCTGACAAGGTTGAATGGGCCGTGGCGACGGTCTTGGATGGAGGGTATCGCACCCCGGATATTGCCGAGGAGGGCTGTGTGCCCGTCGGTACTAGAGAAATGGGGGATCTGATTGTCCGGGCTATCCAAAGCTAGCGACGAACCCCACATTCCCCCTAAGGGGGTGGGGTATGGAAAATAAAATGAGGGAGTGAACTGTGGTCATGACCGAGGTGGTTTTGTATGATACCACCCTGCGGGATGGCACCCAGGGTGAAGGCATATCTTTTTCCGTTGAAGACAAGTTGAAGATCGTCAGGCGCTTAGACCGCCTGGGCATCCCCTACATTGAAGGCGGCTGGCCGGGCTCCAACCCGAAAGATATGGAGTTCTTCCAGCGGGTTAAGGAGCTATCCTTGCGGCAGGCCAAAGTCTCTGCCTTCTGCTCAACGCGAAGGGCCAACATCCCCCCGGAGGAAGACCGGAATCTCGGGGCGGTCATTCAATCGGGGGTCAAGACCTGCGCTTTGTTCGGTAAGTCTTGGGACTTCCACGTCACCAATGCCCTTTGCACCACCCTGGAAGAGAACCTCAAAATGATCGAAGAGTCCGTCGCCTACTTGAAGGCCCAGGGGCTGGAGGTGTTCTACGATGCCGAGCATTTTTTTGACGGCTACACCCATAATCCAGAATATGCCTTGGCGACCTTGCAGGCGGCAGCCAGGGGAGGCGCCGATGTGCTGGTCCTCTGTGACACCAACGGGGGTCGGCTGCCCCACGAAGTTGCCCAGATCGTCAGTGAAATAAGAGACAAGGTCGACAAGCCCCTGGGGATCCACGCCCATAATGACTCCGGGGTGGCGGTGGCCAACACCCTGGCGGCAGTCCGGGAGGGAGTCCGGCACGTTCAAGGGACCATCAACGGCTACGGGGAGCGGGCGGGCAATGCCGATCTTTGCAGCATCATCCCCAATCTGCAGCTGAAGATGGGCTTTGCTTGCGTCTCGGACGAAGAACTCCGGCAGCTGACGGGCGTTGCCAGGTACGTCAGTGAGCTGGCCAACTTGAGTCTGCCTTGGAACCAGCCCTTCGTCGGCAAGAGCGTCTTTGCCCACAAAGGCGGGATCCATGTCAGCGCGTTGATGCGCCATCCCGAGACCTACGAGCACATCAGGCCAGAGCAGGTGGGCAACCGGCGCCGGGTCCTCATCTCGGAACTGTCCGGGGGGAGCAATGTCCTTTACAAATCCCAGGAGTATGATCTGGACATCGATGAGCAAGGCATGCGCCGGATCGTGGAGACCATCAAGGACCTTGAGTATCAAGGCTACTCCTTCGAAGGCGCCGAAGGCTCCTTTGAGTTGATGTTGAAAAAATCCCTAGGGCTCCACGAGAGGTTTTTCGATTTTGAGGGCTTCAGGCTCATCATCGAGAAGAAGGAGGCAAACGGGGAGCCCGTCGCGGAGGCCTCCATTAAGCTGCGGGTGCAGGATCGGGTGCTCCACACCGTCGCTGAAGGGAACGGTCCAGTGAATGCCTTGGATAAGGCCCTGCGCAAGGCTTTGGAAGAAGTCTATCCCCACCTGCGGGATATTCACCTGTCGGACTACAAGGTCCGGGTCATCAACGAAAAGGCCGGCACCGAAGCTAAGGTCCGGGTCCTCATCGAATCCCAGGATGGCCGTTCTTCCTGGGGCAGCGTTGGGGTTTCTACCAACATCATCGAGGCCAGTTGGCAAGCCTTGGTGGACAGTATCGAGTATGGGTTAGCGAAAGCGGGTCAAACCCGGGGTGAAGCCTAAGGCTCACCCCTCTTTTTTTGGCTAGGGAAAAGGTCTCCCGGGGAGAACTATATACACAGACCTTTTGCTGGGGGGAAGCAGTTGCCTCTTACCTTCGTCGATATCATCGATATTCTCATCGTCTCCTTCGTCATCTACAAGTTGATCGCTTTGATTCGCGGCACAAGGGCCGTAGCTTTGATCAAGGGGCTGGCGGTGTTGTTCCTGGCCAGCGCCCTGAGCCGGGCCCTGAGGCTGCGAGCCTTCGCCTTCCTCCTCGATCGGGGAACCACTGCCTTGTTAGTTGCGTTGCCCGTCGTCTTCGCCCCGGAAGTCCGCCGGACCTTGGAGCGGATCGGACGGGGGGAGCTCTTTGCCCGGTCCTCGGCGGCCAAAACGAAAGAGATGGTAAGCAAAGAAGTGGCCCTCGCCTCGGGATGGCTGGCGAGGCGCCGCATTGGTGGACTCATCGTCCTGGCCAGGGAGAGCGGGCTGCAAGAATATGTGGAGACGGGATTCCCCCTGGATGCGCTGGTTTCCCACCAGTTGCTGCGGACGATTTTTACCCCCGCCAGCCCCCTCCACGATGGGGCCGTCATCATCCGGGAGGGCCGGGTGGCCGCTGCGGGATGCGTTCTACCCCTGGCCGAGACGAGGGAAGTACAAGGAGAGCTCGGCACCAGACATCGTGCAGGCCTGGGCCTGTCGGAACAGACCGATGCGTTGGTGGTCATTATTTCGGAAGAGAGGGGCGCCATTTCCCTCGCGGTGGAGGGGGCCATGGAGCGGGGACTGGATGAGGAGGAACTCGAGGGCAGGCTGCAAGAGCTCCTTGATTGGGGGAAAGCCCTGTGAATACCGACCTTTACTGGCGTTTTTTCAGCCTGTTCCTGGCCGTTATCCTCTGGGTGATCGCGGTGGACGGCCGTCCCGATGTGATCCAACGGGAAGTCACAGTCGATTTGGAGGTTGTTCGGGCCGCAGAAGGGGCGCTCGTCTCCATTGAACCGGGACAGGTGAGGGTCCTTGCCAGAGGCGTAAAGGTTGAAGATGAACAGATCAGGGCTTTCGTTGATGTGCAAGGAAAAACGGGCAGCCACCTTCTCCCGGTGGAGACGACTTCTCCCAGGGGAGTTGAGATCATCAGGGTAGTTCCGGCCGCAGTTGCCGTCAATGTGGACTTGCCCAAGTCGCGGGAAGTGCCGGTCATGGTGGGCACATGGGCGATTCCGGGTCAGCGGCAGGTGGTCGATGTACAAAGCCTAAAGCCCCGGGTGGTGACCGTCTGGGGTGCGGAGGCCCAGATCGCCCAGGTGGAGCGGGCCGTGGTGCGACTAACCCTCCTTCCCGGGGATGAGGTGGAAGGCACTTTTGGCCTGCAGCTGGTCGATGCCCGGGGCAACGTGGTCCCGGGAGTCTGGTCCGAGCCCGATAAGGTGGAAGTCTCAGTTCGGGTTCCGCCGGCCGTGCGGGAGTTGGTCCTCCCGGTTGAGCCCCAGCTTGTAGGAGAGCCGGCTTTGGGCTTTGCCGTCGGTGAAGTGGAGGTTTCGCCTCGGCAGGTAACCCTTCTTGTACCGGAGAATATAAAGTTCGATGGCGCACAAATCCTAACGGAGCCCATCTCCATCGCCGAAGCAGAAGCCGACATCGAACTTGATGCTAAGCTGCAGGCACCCGCGGGAGTAGGGGTTGAGCCTTCGTCGGTGAAGGTGGGGGTGCGGATTGTTCCCGTAACCACCGATGGGCCTGTGGAATAGACTATAGGGTGCATATACTAAGAGGGATGGGTGATCTTTGTTGGCAAAGTTGTTTGGTACCGACGGCATCAGGGGTGTAGCCAATCTGGACCTCACCCCGGAGCTTGCCTTGAAGATCGGGCGAGCGGCGGCTTTAGTCTTGGCCAAAGAGCGGAACGACAAGCGCCCTCAAGTTCTCATCGGCCGGGATACCAGGGCTTCGGGCCAGATGCTTGAAGGGGCGTTGATTGCCGGTTTGAATTCAGCGGGGGTTGACGTGTTGCTGGCCGGGGTGATCCCCACGCCGGGGGTTGCTTTCCTGACCCGCAAGCTCCAGCTGCTGGCAGGGGTGGTCATCTCCGCCTCCCACAACCCGATTGAAGACAATGGAATCAAATTTTTCGACGGCCGTGGGCTCAAACCGCCCGATGACAAGGAAGAGGAGATCGAAAAGCTCATCGAGCGGGACGACTTTCCCAGGCCGGTGGCCGGTGAGGTAGGTCGGGTTTATAGCCTGGATAACGCGGTGGAGTTGTATGTGGATTTTCTAGTGGACAGCGTTCACGAGGATCTCAGCGGACTGCGGGTCGTCTTAGACTGTGCCCACGGCGCCGCCTATCAGGTGGCGCCAATGGTCCTCGAGCGCCTGGGAGCCGAGGTGATTGTCCTCAACAATCGACCTAATGGGGTCAACATCAATGTGGATTGCGGCTCGACCCACCCGGATTTGGTGCGGCGGGTCGTTCTGCAGGAGGGGGCAGATGTGGGCCTGTCCCACGATGGGGACGCGGACCGGGTCATCGCGTGCGATGAGCTGGGGAACATTGTTGATGGGGACCACATCCTGGCCATGTGCGGCTTGGATCTCCTGCACAGAGGTCGATTGCCGGGGAAGGCTATCGCCGCCACCGTTTACAGCAATCTAGCCCTGCGGGACCTGTTCGCCAAAGCTGGTGGGTCAGTGGTCATCACCAAAGCCGGGGATCGGCACGTCCTTGAGGCCATGCAAGCCAACGGCCTGATCTTAGGCGGAGAGCAATCGGGGCACATCATCTTTCTGGAGCAAAACACCACCGGCGATGGCATCTTGACGGCCCTTAACGTTCTCGCCTTGATGAAGCGCCAACAGGCTCCCCTCTCGGAGCTGGCGAGGGTGATGCAGCCCTATCCCCAGATCCTGGTCAACGTTCGGGTCAAGAACAAGGAAGCCTTCCAGGGCAATGTTGCCATCGCCGAGCGGATAAGGGAAGCGGAGGAGAGGCTCGGCCCCAGCGGCAGGCTCCTCGTCCGTCCCTCAGGCACCGAGCCGGTGATTAGGGTGATGGGGGAGGGTCCCGAAGAAGAGCTGGTCAAAGACGTGGTTGAGGACCTGGCCAGCTATATCGGCGGCGCGCTGAACTGAAGGGGGTGATGCCACAAAGCACTAACCTTGAGGGAGGTGACAGAACGGAGGATGACTTTAAGCGCCTGGACTCAAACCTTTAGGTTTGAGTTGACGAGGTGGGGGATCTCGGATCATCGGCGGGTGACCCCCGGCCGGCCGCGGTCGATAGGCTTTCGACAAAGACCGGGAGCGATCCCGGGGACAATAGAAAGCTGAGCGGCGCTACCGGAACAGGAGGTTGACTAGATGTGCGGAATCGTTGGCTATGTGGGCCCGCGCCCTGTGGCAGACGTCCTCTTGGATGGTCTGGAGCGACTCGAATATCGGGGTTATGACTCCGCGGGACTAGCCTTGGGGAGGAGCGGCGCCCTGAAGGTTTTCAAAACGGAAGGGCGGTTGACTGATTTGCGCAAGACGGTGGCTGTACCTGGGGCCCTGGTGGGGGCAGGACACACCCGCTGGGCCACCCATGGTCGGCCGTCTGTAGTCAATGCCCATCCCCACCTTGATTGTCATGGTCAAATCGCGGTGGTCCACAACGGGATCATCGAGAATTATGTGCAGCTTCGGGAAGAGCTAACCGATCAGGGACATCGGTTCCTCTCTGAGACGGACACGGAAGTGATTCCCCACCTGGTGGAGAAGTACTACCGGGGGGACCTCCCCGAAGCGGTGGCCAGGGCCCTACAGGATGTGCAAGGGTCTTTGGCGATCGTCGTTCTCCATGAGGAGCATCCCGACATGTTAGTGGTGGCAAGGAGGGACAGCCCCTTGATCATTGGACTGGGGCAGGGGGAGAACTACGTGGCCTCCGACATACCCGCTTTGCTTCCCTACACAAGAAATGTGCACGTCATGGAAAATGGCGAGATGGCTGTGCTCACCCAAGACGGGGTGAAGCTGACCGATTGGTCGGGGAGGGAAATTAAAATGAATCCCTATCAAGTGAACTGGGATCCAGCCCAAGCCGAGAAAGAAGGCTACGAGCATTTCATGCTGAAGGAGATCCACGAACAGCCTAGGGCCATCGAGGATACCCTGAAAGGCAAGATCAAGGGCTCGCAAGTGATCTTCGACTCACTGGATCTTCCTGTCAATCGATTCAATAAAGTAGTTATCCTCGGGTGCGGCACTGCCTGGCATGCCGGCCTGATGGGTAGAAAGTTCATTGAGACTTTGGCCAAGATCCCCGTTGAGGTGGATATTGCCTCGGAGTTTCGCTACCGGGATCCGATGGTTGATGAAGCCACGTTGACAATAGTCATCAGCCAATCGGGGGAGACGGCCGATACCTTAGGGGCCCTGCGGGAGGCTCGCAGTCGAGGCTCCCGGGTCGTGGCCATCACCAATGTGGTGGGCAGCACCGTCTCCCGGGAGGCCGATGATGTCATCTATACCCGGGCCGGCCCGGAGATCGCCGTTGCCTCAACTAAGGCTTACATGACCCAGCTCGTCTGCCTGCTCCTCTTCGCCCTATACTTAGCGCAGCGACGGGGCACGGTGGATGAAGGGGCTGCGGCCGAGCTTTTCGATGCCCTCAGGAGTCTTCCCGATCAAGTCAAAGAGGCCATCAAGACGGAAGGGAAGGTCAAGGATCTCGCCGAGAGGCTCCAGAAGGAACAACACGTCTTTTTCATCGGCCGGGGTCTGGATTACCCCCTGGCTATGGAAGCGGCCTTGAAGCTCAAGGAGGTCTCTTACATCCATGCCCAGCCCTACCCGGCGGGGGAGATGAAGCACGGCACCTTGGCCTTGGTCGTCGAAGGTCTGCCCATCGTCGCCATCGCGACCCAATCAGCATTGCGGGAGAAGATGCTGAACAACATCAAAGAAGTGAAGGCCAGGGGAGCCGATGTTGTCGTCATCGCGCCCGAAGGGGACGATCTGGACGGGGTGGGAGAGGCAGTCCACATCCCCCGGACCATGGACCTCCTCATGCCCCTCCTGGGAGCGGTCCCTTGCCAGCTGCTTGCTTATCATACCGCTAGGCTCAAAGGCTGTGATGTTGACAAGCCGCGGAACCTGGCTAAGAGCGTGACGGTGGAATAAGGAATCGATAGCTAATGCTGCTGTTATGAGGGATCATGACAGCAGCATTCTTTTCTTGGGAAGGAGGCCTCCCATGGAACAGATCGTTGCTGAGTTTTGTGAGTTGGTCCAGATCGATTCTGGATCGGGACGGGAAGGGGCCATCGCCGGAGTCGTGGAGGGAAAGCTGCGCGCGCTGGGGTTTACCGTGGAAAGGGACAAGGCGGGGGAGCGCTTTGGCGGCGAGACGGGCAACATCATCGCCAAGCTCCCTGGGGAGGGACGGCCCATCCTACTTAGCGCCCATCTCGACCGGGTCCAGCCTGGCCTGGGCATCAAACCGGTGGTCAAGGATGGCCGCATCTTCTCGGGCGGGGACACCATTCTAGCCGCGGATGACGTGGCGGGGATCGTGGCCATCCTCGTCGGGTTCAGGCAGGCTAAGCTTTCCCGGGAGAAGCTGCCCCCTTTGGAGGTTGTCTGCACCGTTTCCGAAGAAGGGGGGCTCCTCGGCTCTCGCTACCTCGATTACGAAAGGCTCGCGTCTAGTATCGGCTTCGTCTTGGATGCGGCCAAACCCGTCGGGACCATCATCAATCAGGCTCCCACCCAGTTCAAGTTCGATGTGGCCGTTATCGGCCGGGCCGCCCACGCGGCCGGCGCTCCCGAGGAGGGTATCAGTGCCATCCAAGTAGCTGCTAAGGCCGTCGCGGAGCTTCCCTTCGGCCGGGTCGATGGGGCGACAACGGCCAACATAGGGAAATTCAAGGGGGAGACGGCAACGAACATCGTCTGTGATCGGGTCGAGATCCAAGGGGAGATCCGAAGCCTGGACAAGAACCGGGCGGAAGAACTCCTCCGGGAATTCTCCCAGACTTTCACCCAAGTTGCCGCCTCCTTCGGCGCGGAGGTGGAGCTTGATTCCTACCAGACCTACCAAGGGTTCAAGCTGGATGAGGAGGGAGAAACGGTCCTGCGGGCCAAAAGAGCCCTGGCCCAAATAGGACGCACTCCTACCATCGAGTTTTCCATGGGGGGCAGCGACGCCAACAATTTCAATCGCCATGGCATCGCCGCGGTGAACTTGGGGGTGGGCTACCAAGGATCCCATTCCACCCGGGAAAGCATCGCCATCGATGAGCTAGTGGCGGCGACCAGGCTAGTTTGCCAGTTGATCTTAAACGCCTAAGTCGCGGATGCCATTCAATACTAAGAGGAGACCGAGGACGCTCCGATGGCTTCAGCCAAGCAGTTGGTTCGGGCCACCGGCAGGAACTTGGCATGCCTTTGAATAATAGATTAGTCAGTACCGCCAAAGCTGGAGGTAGTTATCTGAAAAGGGTAGACAAGAGGGGTTTAGTGGATCATTATGAAATGCTGGCTGCCATCAATCGGTTCGGTAGTGTTGGTGATGTCCACGACTAGACGGGAGACTTGGCTGTGAGCTGACAGGTCATTGGTGAAGGCGAAATGTTGTGGGAACCCCTCCGCCAGTCGTTCAGCCATGTACCTGCTCGCAATTAGACTCCGACGATAAAGGTGCTCAGAAAGGAGGCTGAACAGTGAGCAGCTTCACAGTCGCGATCTCGGCAGATTTTTTTACCGCTTTTGCTAGTTTACCTCGGCAACAGCAAGCACGGGTCAGGGATTTCATAACCAAATTCCGTGCTAATCCCCGCTCACCGGGGATCAACTACGAGAAGCTCCAGAATGCCTATGACTCCAATATGTATTCGGTCAGGATCGATGATACTTATCGCGGCATCGTGGTTAGACAGGACGGAAGCGGCGTTTATCTGTTGCTATGGGTTGATCATCACGATCGGGCTTATGACTGGGCTTGTCGCAAACGGTGTAGAGTACACCCGACCACCGGCACCGTTCAGGTTTTCGATGTACAGGAAACGGTTGTCGCAGCGACCGACCAGATAGATGCCAACAAAGCCTTGTTTGGCCACGTAACGGACGAGCAATTGCTTCGCCTAGGCGTTCCCAGTGAGAAACTGCCAGAAACGAGAGCTCTCATGACGTTGGAAGACCTGTACCAACGGAAGGCCAGTTACCCGGAAGATGCCTATGAAGGACTGGAATGGGTGGCCAACGGCTTCGATGTTGAAGAGGTGCTGGATACTCTCTATGAAGATACGTCGGCCGATGGGGAGATTAGTACCGATGATTTTGCCAAAGCTCTTTCTAAGCCAGGCAGTCTCATGACCTTTGCTGTGGTCGAAGGAGAAGAGGAGTTGCAGGCAATCCTAGACGCTCCCCTGGAGCGGTGGCGAGTGTTCCTGCACCCGACACAAAGAAAGATCGTTACTCGGCATTACAATGGTCCAGCCCGGGTAACTGGTGGAGCCGGGACTGGGAAAACAGTGGTCGCCATGCACCGGACGAGATGGTTGGCCGGGCAGCTTGAGGGTGATCAGAAAATCCTGTTCACCACCTTCACCGCTAATCTAGCCGAGGATATTCAGGACAACCTGCGAAAGATCTGCAGCGTCGATGAAATGAGGCGGATTGAGGTCATTCATCTCGATCTATGGGTCGCTCGATTCTTGCAAGAGCAAGATTACAACTGCCGCGTCATCTACGGGGAAGAACTAGATAGCCTATGGTCTTCTGCCGTAGCCCTGGCGGGACAGTCCCTAGACCTACCGATGGAATTCTTCCAGGACGAATGGTCCAAAGTAGTACAAGCCCAGGAGGCTTTCACCCGGGAGGATTACCTGAGGGCTTCGCGGCGGGGTCGTGGTGTGAGGCTGGATCGACGGAAACGCATAGCTGTATGGAAGGTTTTTGAGGCATTTAAGAATCTTTGCCATGAACAGCGGATTCGGGACGTGGAGATGGCGATGTATGAATGTAGGCAGATTATCCGCAGACGCTTCGAGGAACCATTATATGCATCAATCGTGGTCGATGAAGGACAAGACCTGAGTATGAGCGCCTATCGATTGCTGCGGGCTATGGCCGGTGAGGAACGGCCGAATGACTTGTTTATCGTAGGGGATGCACACCAACGGATCTACCGAAACCAGGCGGTTTTATCCCATTGCGGGGTGAACGTCCGGGGACGCAGTAGTCACTTGCGGATCAGCTATCGGACTACGGAAGAAATACGCAAATGGGCCTTTCGCCTACTCAAAGGGATATCCTTCGATGACCTAGATGGAGGGAGTGATGATGGCAGAGTCTGCCTATCTCTCACCCATGGCCCTGAACCTGTCGTTCGTGACTTTGAATCGCTAGATTCGGAGTTCGCTTACTTATTGGGGGAGATTCGCCGCCTCGAAGCCCAAGGAACCTCCTTGCGGGACATTTGCGTGGTTGCTCGTACCAACAGGCTCTTGGATGAATATGTGAGGAGATTCCTCCAAGCTGGAGTCAGAACCTATGAAATCAAGCGGAGCAAATTGGATGATCGCAGCTTCGATGGAGTGCGGCTGGCAACGATGCACCGAGTCAAGGGTCTAGAGTTCGATCATGTTTTTGTCGTGGCTGCGAATAAGGATATTATACCCCATCCCCGGGCGATAGCTTATCACGATGAAGTCTCACTCATGGAAAGCATGACTCGAGAAAGGTGTCTACTCTATGTAGCATTGACTAGAGCCAAGAAGTCCGCGCATATCACCAGCTATGGAAGCATCTCAGAGTTTGTTGCCGAGATAATGGCGCCACAGGGGACTTGACAGTGGATCTGCATAGCATTGCAGGGAAATCGGCCCTTCAGGGCATATTTCTTACCAGATGATTCATGCAGGGGGTTTGGGTGTGACCTTTGGGATTGGTGTTGATGTGGTCGATCTGCCTCGGATCGCAAAGGTGCTGGAGCGGTTTCCCCAGCGCTTTCCAGAGAGGATCCTCTCCCCCCGGGAGATGGACTATTGCCAGAGGGGAAGGAACTTTCTGGGAGCCTTAGCCGGGCGCTTTGCAGCCAAAGAAGCCGTGATGAAAGCTTTGGGAGTTGGCCTTGGGCAAGGGATTTCCTGGCAGGATATCGAAATATTGAATGAAAATACGGGCCGTCCGGTAGTGTACCTGCACGGAGGGCTGAAGACAATGGCAGCTAAGCTGGGGGTGGGCACTATTCTGATCAGCATCTCCCACGGGGAGGTCTGTGCTGTTGCCCAGGCCCTGGCCCTGAGAAGTGGAGTTGGCGAAATTTGAGGCTAGTTACAGGTCAGGAAATGCGGGAGGTCGACAACAGGGCTATCAGGGAGTACGGCATTCCCGGAGTAGTCCTGATGGAAAACGCGGGGCTCAGGGTAGTCGAAGAGCTAGAGCGTGAATTTGGCCCCTTGGCCGAACGGCGGGTATGTGTTTTTGCCGGTCCGGGGAATAACGGCGGCGACGGGTTCGTCATCGCGCGGCACCTTTTGTGCCGAGGGATTTGGACCAAGGTCTTCCTGGTGGGAAAGCGGGAGCGGGTTCGTGGTGATGCCCTCGTTAACCTCAACATCCTGGAAAAGATGGGAGCATCCATCACGGTCCTTTCCGAGCGGAACGACAACCGGGTGCAGGTGGCCCTCGCCCTTTGCGACATCATCGTCGATGCTTTGCTGGGCACCGGTTCCTCGGGTCCTCCCAGGGCGCCTTTTCCCGCGGTGATGGAGGCGATTAAGGGGAGCTCAAGGCCGGTGGTAGCGGTGGATATACCCTCCGGGCTGGATCCCGACACGGGCAAGGTCGCCGATTGCTGCTTGAAAGCTCAGCTGACAGTAACCTTTGGCCTTCCTAAACGGGGTCTTTGCCTGCTCCCCGGAGCAGAATATGTGGGGCGCCTGGTCGTGGCCGACATCGGGCTGCCGCCTGCTTTGCTCCAAGGAGGCAAGACCAGACTGGTCAGCAGGGGGTATGTGGCCTCCATCCTTCCCCAGAGGCCCTCGGCGAGTCATAAGGGCACCTTTGGCCATTTGCTGCTCCTTGCGGGCTCCCGGGGCTTTGCGGGGGCGGCAGTCTTGGCGGCAAGGGGAGCCTTGCGCAGCGGGGCGGGCTTGGTTAGTCTGGCCGTACCTGGGGAGATAGTCCCCCTAGTTGCTCCCCAGGTTCCGGAGGCGATGGTCCACGAGCGAACGTCCGTGGAGGAGTTGCTTGAGCGGGCAACGGCGGTTGTTGTCGGTCCGGGTTTAGGGATGAGCCCCGATGCCAGGCGGTTGCTCCGGGATCTATTGGGGAAAATAGAAAAACCGGTAGTCATCGATGCCGATGGACTCAATATCCTTGCCCAAGAGGGGCTCGAGCTGGTAGCCAAGAAAAATGTCGTCCTAACGCCCCATCCCGGTGAGATGGCGCGCCTTGCGGGTCTTCCGGTCGCCGACATCCAAGCCGACCGGGTGGAAGTTGCCCGATCCTTTGCCAAGAAGTGGGGTTTAGTTTTGGTTTTGAAAGGGGCCCGGACGGTAGTGGCCGGACCCGATGGGACTGTGTTTGTCAATCCCACCGGTAATCCAGGGATGGCTACCGGAGGGACGGGGGATGTCCTTGCGGGGATGATCGGATCTTTGCTGGCCCAGGGACTAGGTCCAGTGGAGGCTGCGACGGCGGCGGTCTTCCTCCACGGGCTGGCCGGTGATCTTGGGGTGGTCCAATTAGGTGCGGCGGGTCTGGTGGCGGGCGATGTGGTGGACTACCTGCCAGCGGCATGGCAGGAGGCGCTGAAAACCTAAGCCGTAAGGGGGAGTGCGAATGCGGGCCCGGGACATCATGACGGCAGATGTGACCACGGTCAGTGAAGAGGCCACTATTGGCGATGCAGCGCGGTTGATGGCCGAAAAGGGGATAGGAGGTCTGCCCGTCACCGATGCCAAGGGTCAGGTGGTGGGCATCATCACTGAACGGGATCTTTTGTGGCGAGCCAAGGAACTTCATCCACCGACCTTTGTCCCCATCATGGGGGCTTTCATTTATCTGGAGAACCCGCAGCGTTTTCAGCGGGACCTGCGCAAAGCCACGTCGATGGTAGTTAAGGACGTGATGACTAGGGGAGTAATCACCGTCGACGAAGATGCTGCGGTGGAGGATGTGGCGAGGATCATGGTGGAGAAGGACATCAACCGGGTGCCGGTGATGAAAGATGGACAGCTAGTGGGGATTGTGGCCAGGGCCGATGTGGTGAAGGCTATGCTAGGCGAGGAAGCTGCCGATAGGGGGGATGGGGATGTCTGAAGAGGAGGAGCTTCGGGCATGGGTTGAGGTGGACCTGGGGGCGATCATCAACAACATCCGGGCCTTGCGACGGCTCATCGGCAAGGAGACCAAGCTGCTAGCCGTTGTGAAGGCCAACGCCTACGGACATGGGGCCCTCGGGGTGGCCAGGGCCGCCTTGTATGCGGGGGCCGATTATCTGGGCGTGTCGACAGTCGCCGAAGGGCAGAAGCTGCGTTTAGGGGGAGTGGAAGCCCCCATCTTGATCTTGGGGTATGTTGCTCCTGCGGAAGCGGAGCGGGCGGTGGCCAACAGCCTCACAACCGCTATCTTCAGTCCCCACTTGGCTGAAGCCTTAAACACCGCCGCAGGGGGGATGCAAACGAAAGCGAAGGTCCACATTAAAGTTGATACGGGCATGGGGCGCCTTGGTCTTTGGCCCGATGAGGTCTTGGACTTTTACCAGTACCTGCGGGGACTGGCCAACCTGGAGGTCGAAGGGATCTTCACCCACCTGGCTACAGCCGATGACCCCGATCCAAAGGGGGCTCGGTGGCAGCTGGGCCAGTTTAGCGATCTGATGGCGGTCCTGTCGGCGGCGGGGGCGCAAGTGCCATTGGTCCATGCGGCCAACAGCGCTGCCGTACTGACTTACCCCGAGTCTTGGTATACCATGGTTCGGCCGGGCCTGGCTATCTATGGCCTGTTGCGAAACGAGCTGGCGGCCCTAGAGCCGGCCATGTCCCTCAAGTGCCGGGTGGCCCAGGTGAGACCAGTGCCGGCGGGGAGGGGCATCAGCTACGGATGGACCTATCGTACCGACAAGAATACCAACATCGCGGTGCTGCCCGTCGGTTATGCCGATGGGTTTTCGCGTCTTCTCAGCAACAAGGCCAAGGTCCTCATCAGGGGAAAGGCCTACCCTATCGTCGGCAAGATCACCATGGACTACTGCATGGCCGATGTGGGGGATGACCCGATCCAAGAGGGCGATGAGGCTGTCCTCATTGGCCGTCAGGGTGAACAGGCCATCACCGCCGGGGATTTAGCCGCGGCGCTGGGGACCATAAGCTATGAGGTGGTTTGTATGATTGGACCTCGGGTTCCACGCATATTCATCAATGCTCCCCCTGATTTTCCTTGTCTTGACAGCCCTAATGAATTGGGTTACCGTTAAATTTGTACTAACAATTGTCTAGGAGGGGTAGGAGTGAAGGCCGACCTTTGCATAATCGGCGGTGGCCCTGGAGGTTATGTGGCTGCTATCCGGGCGGCCCAAATGGGCAAGACCGTTTGTCTGGTGGAAAAAGATGAAGTGGGGGGAACTTGCCTTAACAGGGGCTGCATCCCGACGAAAGCTTTGACCTCCACAGCGGAGTTGTTGGCTCGGATCAAGAGGGCGGGGAGTTTTGGCATCAAGGTCGATAACGTCGAAGTTGACTTCCCGGGAATGATGAAGCGCAAGGATCAGACCGTTGCCCGCCTGGTTAAGGGCATTCACTTCCTGCTCCAAAAAAACAAAGTCCAATTGCTGTCCGGGGTGGGCAAGATCAAAGGCCCCGGGCATGTTGAGGTCGCCCTGGCAGACGGCACCATCCAGGAAGTCCGGGCGGAGGATGTCATCATCGCAACGGGCGCGGAGCCGGTAGTGTTTCCTGCTTTCGGATACGATGGCGAGCTGGTCATCACCAGTGACGAGGCCCTTCAGCTCGATGCGATCCCGGAGCACATCATCATCGTTGGCGGCGGCGTCATCGGATGTGAATTTGCATCGATCTTTGCCACTTTAGGCAGCCAGGTGACCATCGTGGAAATGCTTCCCCGCTTGCTGCCCATGGCCGATGAAGAGATCAGCAAACAGCTGACCCAGTCCTTAAGGCGCCTCCGGGTCCAGATGCACACTGGGGTGAAGGTAGCCCGGGTGGATAAATCCGGTGGGCTCAAGGTGATCCTGGACACGGGCGAGGAGCTTCAGGGAGACAAGATGCTGGTCTCCGTGGGCCGGCGGGTGAACACCGAGGGACTTGGCTTAGAGTCGGTAGGGATCAATACTAATGCCAAGCGCGAGATCGTCGTCGATGCCAAAATGGCCACGAACGCACCTGGCTTTTGGGCCATTGGCGATGTGACCGACTGCCCGCTGAAGCTCGCCCACGTAGCTTCCTTCCAAGGCTTGGTCGCCGTATCGAACATCGTTGGAGAAACCTGTACCATGGATTACAGTGCGGTCCCCAATTGTGTCTTCACCCAGCCGGAGGTGGCCTGGGTGGGGCTTTCCGAGTCTGAAGCCGCCGCGCAGGGCTATGAGGTGCAGGTGGGCAAGTTCCCCTTCCTGGCCAGCGGCAAAGCCTTGGCCATGGGGGAGAACGAAGGCATGGTCAAGATCATCGCCGACAAGGAGGGCGGCGATTTGCTCGGGGTACATATCATCGGCCCCCATGCAAGCGATCTCATTGCCGAACCTACCCTCGCCATGAGCATCGGGCTTAGCTTGGAAGAGTTCGTTACCGCGGTCAGGGCCCATCCCACCTTGCCGGAAGCGGTCATGGAGGCGGCCGAGGCGGCCTTGGGACGTCCCATTCATTCATAGAGCATTGTGGGCGGACTCCCTCGGGAGTCCGCCTTAAGCTAGCAGATCGATGATCGCTCGGCAAAACTGCGGCAAATCATCGGGATTGCGGCTCGAGATGATGTTGCCGTCAACCACCACTGCTTCGTCGACAAAGGTAGCCCCCGCGTTTTCCAGGTCATCCTTGATGGCGACGATGCCCGTCACCCGCCGGCCGGAGACAATCCCCGCCGAGATCATCAGCCAGGGTCCATGGCAAATGCCGGCGATGGGTTTGCCCTGGGCGGCGGCCTCCCGGACCAAGTTCACCGTGTGCGGGTCTCGCCGCAGATAGTCGGGGGCAAATCCGCCGGGGATGACGATGGCATCAAACTCATCCGGGGAAAGCTCGCCCACCGGCCTGATGTCGTAGCGCTTCCCCTCCCTGTTGACGATAAAGGGAACGGTGGTACCAAAGCGCCCGGTGATCGGCTTGCCCTGGAAGGCCGGTCGCGGGTGGAAGCCCATCTCCAACACTCCCATCGTGATCCAGGCTCCTTCCTCGCTCAGCCGGAGGAAGGGGAAGGTGACCTCCACATCTTCAAATTCGTTGGCGACTAAGATGAGTACCTTCTTTCCCGATAGCTTCACCGTGAAAACCTCCTTGGAAGAAATGATGGTAACGCCCGGTACGGGTGATGAACAGTTCGCCGATCCTGCCGCGCCGCCCATTCTAGGTGCGGCTGAGTGCTTCTGCTCCAGGATCGCCGGGTAGTAAGTAATTTTCTAGTTGAGCGGCAAGTCTCCTTTATTTAGGGGAAAGTTTTACCTAGGTTCCCCCATCACAGGCGCGGGAAGGTGGCGGCTATTCGGCCGCCATCCACTCAGGAGACAGTGGGCGGACTCCCTTGGGAGTCCGCTCAGCCCATGAGCAAATCGGGGATGATGGTGACGATGCCCGGCACATAAGTGATGAGCAGCAGGCTTAGCAGTAAGGGAATGAAAAAGGGGAGGATGTGCCGGACCAGCTCTTCGACGGACAGGCCAGCGATCTTGGCGGTGACGAAGAGCACCAGCCCCACCGGGGGTGTGAGGAGCCCCAAGACCAGGTTGTATACGACCACTAGTCCGAAATGGACCGGATCGATCCCTAGTTGGCGGACCAAGGGCATCATCACGGGAACGGTGATGGTGATGGCGGCTACCGGCTCCATGAAGCAGCCGATGATCAGGAGAAACAAGTTGATCAGGGCCATTACTGCCCAGCGGCTCGTCGTCAAGGAACTGACGGTGCGTAAGATCATCTGGGGCAATTGGGCGGAAACGACCATGTAAGCAAAGGCGCTCGCAGCTCCGACGATGATCAGAACCTCCGCGGTGGAGCGCATGGTTTCCCTCGACAGGGTGAGCAGCTCCCGGAGGGAGATCTCGCGGTAGACCATGCTCAGGGCGATGGCGTAGACAAAGGCGACCGCAGCCGCCTCGGTGGGGGTGAAGATCCCCGATAAGATCCCGCCCACCAGAATGACCGGGGTCATCAAGGGCCAAAAGGCCCGGCGGAAGCTCCGCCACAGGGGAAGCCAACCGGCAAACGTACCCCGTTCATAACCTAGCTTGCGGCCAAAGTAAAACTCATTCATCAGCATCAGGAAGATGCCGATCAACATCCCCGGCAAGATTCCCCCCAGCAAAAGTCGGCCGATGGAGGCTTCGGCCATGATGCCGTAAATGACTAGGGGGATGCTCGGCGGAATGATGGGTCCGATGGCCGATGAAGCGGCGGTGATGGCCGCGCTGTAGCCGATGTCGTAATCAGCATCCAGCATGGCCTTGATTTCGATGGGTCCAAGGCCCGACGCATCGGCCACCGCGGCTCCCGACATGCCCGCGAAGATCATGCTGGCCACCACGTTCACCTGCCCTAGCCCAAGCCGCATATGGCCGACTAGGTGGTTGGCAAAGTCAAAGATCCGGCTGCTGATCCCGCCGATATTCATCAGGTTGCCGGTGAACATAAACAGCGGCACGGCTAGCAAGGGGAAACTGTCAACGCCGCTGAAGAGCCGTTGGGCGATGATGGTAGGGTCGGCGATGCCCCCTGATTCGATGTTCAGCAAGATCAAAGAGGCAAGGCCAATAGCGAACCCGACAGGAATGCCGATGATCAGCAGGCAAAGGAGAATGCCTATAAAGCTAAGCACAGTGAAGGTCATAATTGCCCCTCCTCGGCCCTTGGGCTGTGGGGTGCGATCCCAACTAGAGTGCGAAGGATGTTAATCAAAGTGTAAAGACTGGCTAGGAAAAAGCTGGCCGCCATCCCCGCGTAAATGTAGGACATCCGCAGCCAGAGAAGGGATGTGGCCGTTTCCGGGCCGGCGATCGTCATCATGTTTAGCCCGCCGCGAAACATGGCCCAGGTAAAATAAAGCACAGCCCCCCTGGTGATGATCCCCGCGGGGATCGCGGCCGCCGGCATCCTCTTCCAGGGGTCCACAGCCACCAGGTGGGTTTCTTCCCGCAAGGCGATGGCGCTGCCGAGGAAAGTGATTTGCACCAATAGGTAACGGGCGATTTCCTCCGTCCAGGGGGACGGGACTTTCAGTAGAAAGCGGCAGACTACCTGCAGGAAAACGACCAGGCAAAGGGCCCAGTACATGGTGGTTCCCAGGATGTCAAGGGCGCGGTTGAATTTGTTCCACATATGAATCCTCCAATAGGTTCCGGGGGGGCGGCCCCCCCCGGTCTAGTAGCTCAGTATTTCATCCCACGTGGTCACATCCCACTCAGAGGCAAACAGATCCGTAATGGCTGGTCTGGCCTTCTCCTGCAAAGCCGCCGCATCGGGGACAATGGGGGTCATGCCCCCCTCTTGAAGCTGGGCAATGAGCTTAGCTTCGGTCTCCAGAGCCCAGCGGTCACCGTACTCGGCGGCTTCTCGCGCCGCTTCGAGGATAATGGACCGGTCTTTCTCATTGAGTCCTTTGATGAAGGGTTCATTGAGCATGAAAACGCCCACCGCAACCATGTGGCCGGAGAGGACCAAGTATTTTTGCACTTCGTTTAGCCTGTAGGATGTAAGCTGGGAGGCAGGTCCTTCGGAGGCATCGGCTACGCCCGTTTGCAGCGCGGTGAACAGTTCAGGCAACGCGACGACGGTCGGCAAGGTTCCGAGTTCCTGCCAGATCTTCACCCAGGACGGATCCTGAGGGACGCGCATTTTGATGCCCGCTAGGTCCTCTGGCTTGGTGATGGGCTTATTGGCCGTAATGTGACGAACGCCCCGGTAGTAGATGCCAGCGACCATGATCCGGTTGTCTAACAGGATCTGGCGCACTTCTTCACCGATTGCCCCCTGCCATACGCTTTTCCAGTGGTCATAGTCCCGCATCACGTAAGGGGCATCCATGAAGCCGTACTTGTGGGCAAACATGTGGACGGGCATCATGCCGCTGGTGACTCCTTGGACGGACCCCATCTTTAAAGCTTGGATGGTGTCCCGTTCACCTCCCATGGCCCCTCCGGAAAACACTTGGACTTCGATGGCGCCATCGCTTTTGCCCGCGACCAATTCGGCAAACTTCTCCGCTACTACGACCGCCTCATTGCCCGGCGGATAGGCGGTCGCCAGCTTGAAGATCATTTTGGCCTCGGCCCCAAAGCCGCCGATCAGCAAGAGCCCGATCAATAATGGTAGCACCAGGATCTTCCACTTCATGCTGCCTTCCCTCCCCGAGATCTAGGTATTACTAATTTTCTAGTAGAGTGGTAATTTTCCTTTATTTCAGGCAAAGTTTTTCAGTCTTGGTGGTCGCCAGCTCCCTGATGATGGTCTGGGTGCCAGAAGGTTACACCTCCCCCAGGTAGGAAGGAGCCATGGTCCTAGCGAAGCTTGTCCGCAAACTTGAGGGGAGGACTTGAGTTGCGATCGCTTGGGGTTTTACTGGCCATCTTCCTTGCCGCGTGTCCGGCTTGGGCCCAGGGGATTGGCGATGCTGACGGAGCGGCAGCGACGGCTTGGGATGAAATAGGACAGCTTGACTATGAGGTGGGCATTGTCTACTTCGTGGATGGGGAAGGACGGCTGCTGAAGACGGCCCGGGTGAGCCAGGGCATGGCCAGGGGCCTTTATTACGTTCCCTGGGAGCTGGTTTGGACGAAGCTGCTTCCCCCGGATGTCGAGCGGGTTTTTCTCGTCCACAATCATCCCGGAGGGAACTGGCGCCTCAGCCAGGAGGATATCGAGCTGGGACGTTTCTGGGCCGAGTGGGCCCAACGGCGGGGAATCACTTTTGACTTGATTGCCGTTGCGCCCAGTGGGCGGTACACGAGCCTGCGGGAAGAGGGGCTTATACTGCCCGGGGAGGTCGAGTTAAGCCCCTTTGACCTTTATCTGTACCTTCTTGAACCTAGTCTGGCCATGATCGTCGAGGGGTTAAGCAGCGTCCTCGGTGCCAGACTTGACGTCCACAGCACCCTGTTCCCGATCTAGAGAGTGGCAGTGGAGACAGTGACCATCATACTTCAGGACGAAGACGTTGTCGTTCCCCTCATAATGGGCCTGATGGAGAAGGTTTGCTAGGGCCAAGTCACTCCCTGGGGTATGGCAGCGGCTGCAGTCCTGGGGCAGCTCCTTGGTCCTGGTGTCCTCGGTCACATCGGGATGTCTGCCTTCTTTGGCCATGGCCTGCAAGGTGGTGCTCAGCCGGTGATCCTGACCGTCCGTCTTGGTGTGGCAGCTAACGCAGCCATCGGCAAACTGGTCGGGTCCGGTGATGCCGGGAATGCCGGGCATGGTGGCAGTTCTTGGCTCGTTAGGCGTTACCGTTCCCCGCTCTTCCGCCGCGGGGGCAGGTTCAGCCATCCGCCGGGGCTGGATGCCCCGCCAAGAGGCCAGGGCGGCGAAAAGCAACAGGGCAACGCCGGCGGCCCAGTACAAATTGCGCATGGTTCTCACCTCCACCAACAGTCTTTTCCGAGGAGCAGGGGATTATGCAGGGGAGGGCAGATGGAGGGCTGGGAAAAGGTTACTGGCCCGGTAAGGTTGAAGGGGTTGCATTCATGGGTTACAATGAGTTTGCCGGGGGAAACTAAGGAATTTGGCCATCTGATCGAGCATTACGGGGAAATTTCAAGGAAATAGCCCTTTTATTGTCAGTGCCCCTGCATCAGAAGGCCGAGCTAATATCAAAAGAGGGGGAAGCGCGGTGAGTAAACTCCATCACGTCTCGACCCCCCTGTCTGGGGAAATCATCTGGCGTGATACAGGCAAATCGGCTCCAGGATGGCCTGGGGCAAGACCCACTTGGGCATCGGCGAAAAAAGTGGGGATTGGGACGTCGGCTGGCATGCAGTCCAAAGTCTGGTTTTCGCTGGCCCACGGAGCTGTGACGGAAGTTTATTACCCAGCTTTGGACAAAGCCAATACCAGGGAGATGAAGTTTTTCATCACCGATGGACGAACCTTTCTCGATGATGAAACCAAGGATACGATTCAGTCCGTGCAGTTGGTGCATCCTCTGGCCTTGGCTTATCGACTGATCAACACGGACAAAGAAGGAAAGTATCGCCTAGTCAAGACCGTTATCACCGATCCTTTCCGCAACAGCCTGCTAATGAAGGTGAACTTCATGGCCCTTGAGGGACGGGTTGATGATTACAAGCTTTACCTCTACACCGATCCCCATGTGAACAACTCCGGGTGGTGCGACGTGGGCTACTGCGGAACCTATCGGGGGCAAGAGCTATTTTTGGCTGGGGAAGGGCCCATCTGGATGGCCGTTGGCAGCAGTGCACCTTGGGCCAAGTCCTCCGTCGGCTTTTGCGGCCGCAGCGACGGGCTCGAGGATCTGCATCGATCCTTTGGGCTGCAGCATACCTACGATCAGGCGATCGATGGCAACATTGCCCACATCGCCCAGATCGAGGGTAGAGATGAGTTCACCGTGGTCATGGGTTTCGGCCGGGATGCCCAGGAGGCGGCGCAGACCGCGTTGGACACTCTCCGTGATGATTGGCACCGCCTCGAGATGGAATACATCCGGGAGTGGAACGCTTATTGTACTGGTCTAGACCGCCTGGATGGCAAGGCGACCCAGCTTTATTATGTCAGCGGCATGGTTCTCAAAGCTTGCGAAGACAAGACTCATCGGGGGGCCATGATTGCATCCCTGTCCGTGCCTTGGGGAGAGGCATCAAGCGACGACAACACCGGTGGCTACCACTTGGTGTGGGCGCGGGACTTGTACCATGTGGCCCAGGCATTCATGGCGATGGGAGATCGCCAAGCGGCCAATCGAGCCCTGGACTACCTGGCCCATGTCCAGCAGCGGGCAGATGGCAGTTTTCCGCAGAATTCCTGGCTGAACGGTGAGCCTTACTGGGGCGGCGTCCAGATGGATGAAGTCTCGGTGCCCATCATCCTGGCATGGGAGCTGGGCCGAAAGGACCTTTATCATGGGATGGTCAAAAAAGCGGCCGATTACATTGCGACCCACGGACCGGCAACTCCCCAGGAGCGTTGGGAGGAGAATGGAGGCTACTCACCTTCCACCATCGCTGCGGAGATAGCGGCCTTAGTCTGTGCTGCGGACCTGGCCCGGCAATGGGGCGAACACGAGGATGCCGAGCGGTACTTGGCATTGGCTGATGAATGGCAAAGCCGGGTGGAAGAATGGTGCTTTACCACCACCGGCTGGCATGGCACCGGCCGCCACTACATCCGCATTGCTCCCCATGGACAGCCCAACTGCGCCCATGTGGTTGAGGTCAAGAACGGGGGAGGGCTGTTTGACCAGCGGGAGCTGGTTGACGCGGGCTTCTTGGAGCTGGTTCGTTTAGGCGTCAAGGCTCCCGACGATCCTTACATCCTCGAGTCCATCAAGGCCGTCGATGAGGTAATTAGACGGGAAACGCCGAAGGGCCCCGCTTGGTACCGGTACAACCATGACGGCTATGGGGAGACGGCGGACGGCGGGCCCTACCAGGGCCAGGGGAAAGGGCGCCTATGGACCCACTTGGTGGGGGAGAGGGGCCACTACGAACTGGCGCGAGGTCAGGATCCTAATCCTTATCTTCGGACCATGGAGGCCTTGGCCAACCAGGGCTACATGCTGGCGGAACAGGTATGGGAGGAGACTGGCGAAGGAACAGGAGGGGCAACTCCCTTAGCTTGGGCCCACGCGGAATACATCCGGCTCCTGAAGTCGGCCCATCTGGGGAAAGTCTGGGATACACCGGCTATCGTCAAGGAGAGGTACGTGGGTAAGTAGAATAGTGGGATAGTCCCAGCGAGAGCGTCACTGCGAGGTGGCGCTCTTTTTTTCGTTAATAGTCCTGGGAAAACTGGGTTATCCTACTTCTTGGGACCGTCGGGCTCTTTTTGGATGGGCAGATGGAGCAGCGGATGCAGGAATTGCCGCTCCAGCTCCCGGTGAAGCGCATCGAGGGCTCTCCGATCCGCCTCCCTCAGGTATCGGTCGGCGAAGGGCAGCGTGACCGCGGTCTTGCGGTGAAAGACATCTGGTGGCAGTTTCATGGCCAAACCCCTGCTCCAAGGTATTCGCCAGGGGGACTAGGTGCAATAGGAAGGCGGTCCCAATTGTCGTGGAGGTGGGGAATTTGGTTGTCGGGGATTTGATGGTCGATGCCAACAGGACGGTGTCCGGACCAACGCCCGTCCGCCGGGTAATTGAGCTGTTGCTGGGGGATGATGTGGACAGCATCCCCGTCCTCAGCAGCCAGGGTAGACTTGAGGGCTTGGTGACCGCAGGAGATGTTCTGCGCCGCTGTCTTCCTGGACAAGTCCGGTTTCTGGACGTCTTTGTCTACTTAGATGGGGACTGGCTGCGGGAAGAAGTCTTGAGGGAACTGGGAGACTTACCGACGAGCCAGATCATGTCCCGCAGGATTGTCGCCGTAGGTCCAGGGGCCTCGGTGGGGAAGGCGGTGGGGCTGATGTTGGAACATGGGCTGCGGCAGTTGCCCGTCGTTGAAGATGAAGCCCTCGTTGGTCTTGTGGGGCGGCGGGAGGTCCTTGAGGTTCTTTATACGAGGATGACAAAGGGGGCTATAGAGATTTGAAGATCTTAATGCTTTCCTGGGAGTATCCGCCCCGGATCATCGGGGGCTTGGCCCGGCATGTCCACGACTTGTCCGTGGCGTTGGTGCAGCAAGGACATGAAGTCGAAGTGATCACCGGCGATCATGCGGAAAGCTCGGAACTGGACACCAAGGACGGCGTCAGAGTTCATCGCCTGAAAATGTACTCCCCCCAACCGTTGGATTTCCTGGACTCGGTCTTTCAGTTCAATCTGAACATGATGGAGAAGGTGGTGGGTCTCCGGGAGAAGGGAGTCGACTTTGACCTCATCCATGCCCACGACTGGCTGGTGGCCTACGCGGCCAAAGGGATCAAACACGCCTACCGCCGCCCCCTCCTGGCGACCATCCATGCTACTGAATATGGTCGCAACCATGGCCTGCACAATCCCCTGCAGCGGTACATCAGCAGCGTGGAGTGGTGGCTGACTTATGAAGCGTGGCACGTCATCTGCTGCAGCGATTATATGTTCAACGAACTCCATCAGTTCCTCCAAGTGCCGGAAGATAAGCTAAGTGTGATACCCAATGGGGTGAAGGCGGACGACTTCCTGCCAAACGCTCCCGATGCGGCTGAGTTTCGCCGGCAGTACGCCGCTCCCGATGAGAAAATGGTTTTCTTCATCGGCAGGCTGGTCACCGAAAAGGGGGTGGGGGTCCTCATTGAGGCTGTGCCGATCATTCTTTCCCGTTACCCCAACTGTAAGTTCGTCGTCGCCGGCAAAGGACCCGCATTGGATTACTTGATGCGTCGGGCCAGGGAGCTGGGCGTTTACGAACGGATTTACTTCACCGGCTTTGTCGACGATGCCGTGCGCAACAACCTGTATCACGTTGCCGATGTGGCTGTTTTTCCCAGCCTCTATGAACCTTTTGGCATCGTTGCCCTGGAGGCCATGGCGGCTCAAGTGCCGGTAGTGGTGAGCAATGTAGGCGGATTTGCTGAGATCATCCAGCACGGCAAGAACGGCCTCCATGCCTTGCCGGGGAACCCTGAGTCCCTGGCGGACAACATTCTGGCCTTGCTATTGGCCCCGGGACTTGCCGCCAAACTGAAAGAACGGGCCTACAAGGAGGTGATCGAAGAGTACAACTGGCCCCGGATCGCCCGCAAGACGGTAGAGGTCTATGCTAAGGTCCTGAATGAATATGAGAACACCCCTTGGGAAGGGCCATTGACCCCTCCCCAGATGGAAGAGCAGCTGCTCCTTTCACGGGTGGCCAGTTTCTTCAGTCGCTATCGGGGCCGCTACCACTCCACCGGGGAGAACCTATTGGAACAACTCCTGCAGAAATAGGGGGGAATATAGTTGAAAGCAGTGATCATGGCGGGGGGCAAAGGGACCAGGCTGCGCCCGCTCACCTGCGATCGGCCCAAGCCTATGGTGCCCATCGCCAACCGGCCGATGATGGAACACATCGTGTCTTTGCTTGCCCGATCCGGATTCCAGGACGTTGCCGTGACCATGTTCTATTTGCCCGAGGCCATTCAAGAGTATTTCGGGGACGGCTACGATTGGCAAGTCAACCTTTCCTACTTTATTGAAGAGGTGCCCCTAGGCACGGCGGGGAGCGTAAAGAACGCAGCTGCTTTCCTGAATGAGACTTTCCTGGTGATCAGCGGCGATGCGCTGACGGATTTCGATCTGCAGGCCGCG
>JAAYLE010000065.1 GCA_012522085.1 Bacillota bacterium
CAGCTTTCCTTCGCCCGTCGTCGCCATGAGGGTGATCCTCACCTCCCTGATCCTCACCGTCGCCTTGGGTCTGGTGCTCATCCGCCGGATGGGGAGGTCGGGGGTGTGGCGAAGGTTCGTCTTGGACACAAGTGAAAGGAAAGAGCAGGGCTATGTGGCGCCTATCGCTAAGAGGGAGCTGCTGGGCAAGAAAGGCGTCGTGCAAACGACCCTGCGGCCCTCTGGGATCATCGAAGTGGAGGGAGAGCGGTTCGATGCCTTGTCGGAGGGGATGTACATTCCAGCTGGGACGCCGATTGTGGTGACCAAGGTTGAAGGGAGCAGGATAATAGTAGCCAAGCTCAGTGAATAGGGGAGGGGAAGGAATGGAACTGTTGGTGTTATTTGCCCCGATTGTGCTGCTTTTTGTGCTCGTGATGCTGTTTTTCAACTTCATCCCCGTGGGGCTTTGGATTTCCGCCCAGGCCGCGGGGGTCAAGGTGGGGATCATGAGTCTGGTCGGCATGCGGCTGCGCCGAGTTCCCCCGGCCAAGATCATTTTCCCCCAAATCAAGGCCGTGAAGGCCGGACTTGATGTGACCACCGACAAACTGGAAGCCCATTATCTGGCTGGGGGCAACGTGGACCGGGTGATTGACGCCCTGATCGCCGCCCATCGGGCTGAAATCTCCTTGAGCTTTGAGCGGGCGGCGGCCATTGACTTGGCGGGGCGCAATGTCCTGGAAGCAGTGCAAATGAGCGTCAACCCCAAGGTGATCGAGACCCCGTTGATATCGGCGGTGGCCAAAGACGGGATTGAACTGAGCACGAAAGCGAGGGTCACCGTCCGCGCCAACATCGACCGGCTAGTCGGCGGCGCCGGCGAACCAACGGTGATCGCCCGGGTAGGGGAAGGGATCGTCACCACTGTCGGTTCAGCGGAATCCCACAAAGAGGTGTTGGAAAACCCAGACCGGATTTCCGCCACCGTCCTGGACAAGGGCCTCGATGCCGGCACTGCCTTTGAAATCCTGTCCATCGACATCGCCGATGTCGATGTGGGACGCAACATCGGAGCTCGTTTGCAGATCGATCAGGCGGAGGCCGACAAGAACATCGCCCAGGCCAAAGCGGCGGAAAGACGCTTCGCCGCCCAGGCCTTAGAGCAGGAAATGAAGGCCAGGGTACAGGAGATGAGGGCGAGGGTCGTTGAAGCGGAAGCAGAAGTGCCCAGGGCCCTGGCCGAGGCCTTGCGCCAAGGCAACATCGGCGCCTTCGACTACTACAGCCTGCGCAATATTATGGCTGATACCCAGATGCGGCAATTCATCGGCGGAGTAGGCCAGCAGCCGCTCCTGGACGACGAGGAGGAAGGGGAAGAACACCCCGAATAGGATGGTGAGCTGATGGAGAGCTTGTGGTCGCTGTTTGTCATTTACGTCATTGCTAGTGTGGTCGGGGCCCTGATGAGGAGGTCTCAGACTCCAGCCCGGCCGCGGCCGGAAGTTGATCCCGAAGAAATCCTGAGACGATGGGCCCAAATGGAAAGACCTCCGCAGCCCGTGGAGGAGCCTGAGCCGGCCGCGGCGCCCATTCAGGTTGAACCCCGCGTTGTGTTGCCTGAACCAGAGGCTGCACCTCCTTTGCCAGCTGCAGCCGGCCCTTCGGCGCTGCCTCTCGGTCGCCGCCAGCTCCTCCGGGGAGTCATTTGGGGCGAAATCCTAAGGCCCCCCAGGGCCCTTAGGCGCTATCGTCCCTTCGATTGGTAAGGTGGGGCCGCTTGGCGGCCCTTTGCTTTTTTGCGCCCTGATACATACTTGTAATGTCCCGCTCCTTCCCCGCATAGGCTTATCTAGACCGGCCGGCAGGGGGTGAGGGCAAGTGGCCGCTCCCAAACGAAGGAGTTGGCGCAGGAGGCTAAGCGACTTACTTGGTCTGCCCAAGGAAGTCACCTTGGATCTTCCCCGCATGAGCATCACCGGCCACGACCACTTGACAGTCGAAAATCACAAGGGAATCTTGGAATATGGGCCGGAGCGAATCAGGATCGGTCTTGCCGGAGGAGAGATGATCATTGATGGCGTCGACCTGCACTTGGCAGCCCTCTGCCGGGAAGAAGCCGTGATCCACGGTCCCATCCGGTCCATCCGCTTCCTCATGACTGCCTGAAGGGGGAGGCCCCGCGCCGCCATGTGGTTCCGGTTTTTCGGGTATGTTATAATTAGAATCAAAGGAGAAAACCCCGAAGGGTTCCTGAACGCGATCTTGCGCCAGGGACTTCGTCTTTGGGATGTGCAAAGGCTCCGGCCCGATTGCCTGGTGGCTCGGACGAGCATTAGGGACTTCCGCCGGATGCGCCCTGCGTGTCGGCAGGCTAAGGTCCAAGTGAGCATCTTGGAACGGGAGGGCCTGCCCTTTTTTTTGGCCCGTCTATGGAGACGGCCTCTGTTCATCTTGGGCGGGTTGGCTTTCCTGGCGGTCGTCAGTTATCTGGCCACTTTCGTTTGGTTCATCCAGGTGGAAGGGAATCAGACCCTGGCCGGGGAGGATGTCCTCGCCTTCCTGGCCGAGCAGGGGCTCAGGCCCGGCGTCCCCAAGAGAGAGCTCGACCCGAGGCAGCTGGAAAAGGCTCTGCTGTTCAGCCTCCCCCGGTTGGCCTGGGCCGGGGTGGAGATCCAGGGGACATTGGCCAAGGTGGTGTTAGTCGAAAAGACAGTCACCGAAGAAAGCCGCCCCGGGGACATCATCGCGGCCAAAGACGGGGTGGTGGTGAACGTCATCCCTTTTACTGGCACGCCCTTGGTCAGACAGGGGGATACGGTGCGGCGGGGGCAAAAGCTGATCAGCGGCGAACTTCCTAGTTGGCATCGGGATTATGGGAGGCTTATCGCCCGGGGTCAGCTTCCCTATTTGCAGGCATCGGGGATTGTGGAGGCGAGGGTCTGGTACGAAGAAGAAGTCTATGTGCCTCTGCAGCAGACGATCCTGAGGGATACGGGGCGGTACGCCGTTTTCCGGGAGATCCATTGGCAAGATAAGGTCTGGACCTTCGGCGGCGGTGCTGAATTTGCCTACTGCACGGAAACGAGAGAAATCCGCCGACTTCCCGGCGTGGCCGCAGTGCTGCCCTTAGAAGTGCACACGGTGACCCAGCGGGAACAGATGCCCATAGTTGAAGAGCTGTCGCCTGAGGAAGCGATTGGGCAAGGGGAAAGGATGGCCCGGGAGGCCCTCAAGGCGCGGATCCCAAGGGAAGCGATGCTTTTGTCCGAACAGCTCCATATAACCAGCAAGAACCCTTGGGGCGTTTGGGTCCGGGTGGTAGTGGAGACGAGGGAGAACATCAGGGCGTTCCGACCGGCGTCTGGACAGGAAGGGAAAGTGGCGGTTACGCACAACCTGTGATACAATGATGGCACACAGAGTCCTGGAATGGGGGTAATGGACAAGTTTGAAAGAGGAATCTGTTCAAACCAAGTTTGTTGTCAACGACAACACGGCCGCTCTAGCGGTGTTCGGTCGGGGAGATGAACATCTGCGGCTGATTGAAAAGAGATTGCCCGTCAAGATCATTCCTCGGGGCAATGAATTGACCCTGATTGGCCCTCCTGGGGAAGTGGAGAAGGCGAGCCAGGTGCTGCGGGATATCTCCGAATTAGTCAAGCAAGGTCGATTCGTCTCTTCGCAGGAAGTAATGTATGCCATCGCATTGGCCGAGGATGGCGAGGATGCCTCTATCAACGAGCTCTCCGGGGAGGTCATCCAAGTCTCTGCCCGGGGCAAGCCAATCAGCCCCAAGACAATGGGCCAGAAACGCTATATCGAGGCTATGCGGCGCAATGGCATCGTTTTTTGTATCGGGCCTGCCGGGACAGGCAAGACTTATCTGGCCATGGCCATGGCGGTGGCCGGCTTGAAGAGGAAGGAATACGGGAGGTTGATTCTGACCCGTCCCGCAGTCGAAGCCGGGGAGAAACTCGGCTTTCTGCCCGGGGATCTGCAGGACAAAGTCGACCCTTATCTCCGCCCCCTCTACGATGCTTTGTACGACATCCTGGGGGTTGAAGGATACCAGAAGCTCGTTGAGCGCCGAGCCATCGAGGTGGCCCCCCTCGCTTACATGCGGGGCCGCACCTTGGATGATTCATTCATCATCCTCGACGAAGCCCAAAACACCACTTCGGAGCAAATGAAGATGTTCCTTACCCGGTTGGGTTTTGGCTCCAAGGCGGTCATCACTGGCGATATCACCCAAATCGACCTGCCTCCGGGGAAGGAGTCGGGACTGATCGAAGCGCAGCGGGTTCTTGGCGGCATCGATGGTTTGGAATTCGTCCATTTGGGAGACCGGGATGTGGTTCGTCATCCCCTGGTGCAGAGGATCGTCAAAGCCTATGAACGTTATCATATCCTAGAAGAGATGAAGAAAGCAGGTTCGCGAACCATGCTTGATGGACAAGAGCCTAAACTGGCTTAGGTTCTTGGGTGTCAATCGAGGTGACTGGGATGAACCGATGGGAAAAATACAGGGGTTTGGTCAAGGAAAGGTTTAAGGCCGGCCCCCTAGACAACGTGGTCATAAGGCAATGGCTGCTGGCCATAGTGATTTTTGCCGCGCTGTTTGCCATCCTGGTTGCCGATTTCGTTCCGCAGGCGGTTCGTCTCGCTCCAGGACAGGTAGCCCAGGAAGATATGCAGGCGCCCAAGACCATCGTCAACAGCTATCGGACGAAGAGGCTTCAGGAGGAAGCGGCGAAGGCCGCCTTGGAAGAAGCAGCTCAAAATCCGGCCAACTATGAGATCGATCCGGAGTTGGCCATCCAGGCCCAGCAGGACATTGCTAAAGTATTCGAAATGGTGGAGCTTTTTCGCCAGGAGTTCCTTCCCCTGTCCTACTACGAAGAGGCCGATGAGGGCGATGGGCTCGACAAGGCGGTCAAGCTCCTCCAAGATGAACTGCGCCGCTCCAGGGGGCTGGCCTTGGGGCAGAATGACCTGCGGCGCTTGTTGATCGCCGACGGCGCGGAGCTGGTGGAAGTGCGCCGCCGGGCATTGGACATCAGCGGGGAGATTTTGCTGCAGCAAAGGATCAGCGAAGACAGTCTGGATGAAGCCAAAGCTAGAGGTGCCGACATGGCAGCTAGCGGCACATTGCGGGAGGAGCTGCAGGAGGTCCTTGCTTCCCTGGTGAGGAGCGTCATCAGACCGAACCTGAAGCTGAGCGAGGAGAAATTGGCCTTGATCCGGGAGGAGGCCGTGGCCGAAGTTGAACCTGTCTTGATCCTTAAAGACCAGATTATCGTCCGCAAAGGCGAGATCGTGAGCCCCGAACAAGTCCAGATTCTAAGCGATCTAGGGCTGTTGAAAAGGGGACCAAACTATCCCTTGGTCCTCGGGATGGGCTTTATCATCTTGCTCCTCCTGGGGATGCTGGGGGTGTACCTTTATCAGTATCTGCCCAGCATCCTCAAGGAAGAACGATTTGTCGCCCTCCTTGGTCTGGTGCTTGTCTTCGTCGCCTTCATGGCCAGGGTCTTCAGCCTTATTCCCTGGACCGGGGTCGGGTATCTGATCCCGGTTGCCTTCGGCGGGATGATGATCGCCCTGTTGGTTGACTCCCGCCTGGCCCTGATGGTCACCGTGGCCCTCGCCGTCATGACCGGGGTGATGAACGGAAACGACTTTGGTCTCATGTTCGTCGCCCTGACAGGAGGCGTTGCCGCGGTGCTGAGCGTCTCCAAAGTGAGCCAGCGGTCAGACTTGATGCGGGCCGGGTTTGCCGCGGGGGCGGCCATCTTTGTCTCCATGGTGGCCATAGGGGCGATTCGCTCCGACGCCTTCATTGTCAAGTACTCCATCCTGGGCCTTGGGAACGGGCTCTTCTCCGCTGTGCTGACCATCGGGTTCCTGCCTTACTTGGAAAGCATTTTCAGCATCACCTCGTCTATCCGCCTGCTCGAGCTTTCCAATCCGAATCAACCCCTTTTGCGGCGGCTGTTGGTGGAAGCTCCCGGGACCTATCACCACAGCATCATCGTCGGCAATCTGGCGGAAGCGGCGGTGGAAGCGGTGGGCGGCGATGCCCTTCTCGCCCGGGTGGGCTCCTATTATCACGATATCGGCAAACTCAAACGCCCCTACTTCTTCACCGAGAATCAGTTCACGGAAGAGAATCCCCATGAGAAGATCGCTCCCACCTTGAGCACCCTGATCATCACCGCCCACGTGAAAGAAGGGGTCGAGCTTGCCCGGGAGGCTAAACTTCCCGAAGTCATCGTCGACCTCATCCGGCAGCACCACGGGACGGACTTGGTCAGGTTCTTCTTTCACCGGGCGGCGGAGAACGACAAAGAGGAGCAGGTGGAAGAAAAGGATTTTCGCTATCCCGGCCCCCGGCCCCAGACAAAAGAGGCTGCGATTATCATGCTGGCGGACTCGGTGGAGGCTGCGGTCCGGTCTTTGGCTAAGCCTACACCGGCCCGGGTGGAGCAGCTCGTTCGTCGGATCATCAAGGAGCGGCTCAATGAAGGCCAACTCGATGAGAGCGACCTGACCCTCAAAGACTTGGACAAGGTGGCCGATGCCTTTGTCAGGGTCCTGTCGGGCATTTTCCACACACGGGTGGAGTACCCCGACAAAATCTTATCGGAACTTCAGGGAAAGCGGGCGTGATCGATGGGAGTACACATCATCGACCAACGGGGGGCGAAGGTCGACCCGAGGATGAAAAGGCTTCTGCGGCGGC
>JAAYLE010000007.1 GCA_012522085.1 Bacillota bacterium
CTGCCCGGGACGCCCAACAGTCACGGCTACATCTACTCCGAAGCCAACGGAATTGCCGAAGGCAAGTCCCCCCTCAGCAGTCAGACGCCCACCATCGTTTTCCAAGGAGGACGGCCCCGGATTGCCATCGGTGCGGCGGGAGGGCCTCGGATCATCTCGGCGGTCCTGCAAGGACTCCTTGCCGTCCTTGATTATGGTCTGGACATCCGAGAGGCTTTAGCGTCCCCGCGCGTCCACTGCCACGGCGGGCCGGCCGTCGCTGAAAGGGGCATCTCTTCGGACACTATCCACCGGCTCCGGGAGATGGGCATCGAGATCGACTATATCCCCCAGGGGAAAATCGCCTCCTGGGTCCATGCTCTCACTATCGAGGAAGGGGGCCTCATCCAGGGGGCGGCTGAGCCGCGGCTGGAAGGAGCGGCCATGGCTCTGCTGGCAGCTTCGGAGGGCGGGATGCTCCTCGCCACCCCCCACGGGACTTGGCAGACCCTCTAAGAACACAATTAGCGGGGTCCGGCTCTGCTTTCGAACCGGCCCCGCCTGTCCCCGGGAAGCCGTTAACGTGTATACTAGGCCTTCGGCTTTGGGCCAAAGGAGATTCTGCGCTTAGGCTTTCCGCACTTGCACGGGCGCCGCTCTTTCCTCTCCTCGGGGACGGCCTGGTTTGGCTTCGTCCCGGCCCGATCCTCTTTCCGCTGGGGCATGTGCATCGCTCCTTAGAGACAAGCTCCGCGCTATCGGCTGGGTGTTGTCTTGCCGTAGGCTGCAAGGGAACGTCTGCGCAATTCTTCTTCGTCGCTTATCCACTGGGACCAGCTTTCATCGATAATCATGCTTCTCAAGAACTGGAGCCACCTTTGCTGCTCAGGGGATGGCTCCGCACTCAGGCTCCAAGGACCAGCCGCATCCTTTCCCAGCAATCCGCGTTCACAGGCCTGGAAGTGGGCCCACAGGATGCAAAGGGCCAGGAAGTTTGGCTTTGCCTCCCTTGAGCTGGAGGATGTGGGCTGGATGGTCATGGTCACATCCTCCCGGCGGATAGGCTGGGGGGTCTTCTGGGTGACCCTGTAATACATCTTCATTGTCTTCTTAGCGGATTTTCCCGGGGACATTGCCAACCTCCTCAAGGCGAGACGAAGTCAAGGGACTCCACTGATTTGGCAACCTAACCTGCTTCACACGGGCCAAGACACTCCACGTCGGTCACTTCGCAATCGCATGTCACTGTGAAGGTCACGGTAAACTCGACGCACAACAACTGGGAGAAATCCTCCGCCGGCTGGCACTGGTTAACCGCCTGCTGGATCTCGGGGCTCATCCAGGGCACCTCCTTCATTCTCTGCAGCTACTTTAGGTTATTCCCAGGGCATCTTTGTGGTACATGGTGCATTAGTCCTACGTTGACCCAACCGGATCAATGCTGTTTGCAGCGTCGCCCCTTGGATTTCCGGCACGCCAGCAAGAACAGGAGCAAAGTAAGCGAGAACGCCAACAGCACCAGGGCCTTGGGAAGGCAGCCCTTTTGCTTCTTCGGACACGGGCCGACAGGCTTTACATCGATCACCCGGCAGTCGGCATCAACGGTGAAGACAACCTCATACTCAACGCAAACTAACTCCCGAACGGTTTCCCTGCACCTAGGCAGCTGGCAAAGGGCTTCTTCGGACATGTTTCCATCCCCCTTCACTGGGGTAATCTAACCTAAGTTCAGTCACCCATAGAATACGCAAGAAGCTTGACAGGCGTGAATAATTACCCGCTTAGCATCCATCTCAGCTGAGAAGTAGATTACGGGTAGAAGACGCTGAGGCATCAATGAACGAAGCAAATAGGGAACGGGAGTCATGGTCAGGCATCGAGGAAGAAGCAATTGGGTGCGGTGAGGTTTTGCATGGACAGGATGAAAGTAGAGCGGGCCGTCTTCCCTGAGGTTGGTCTTGATTGCTCGCTGATTGCCAGAGAAAAGACGGCCCTTCCCCGTAGTCCTGGGCTGCAAGGTCTTGCCGGACGCAACGTACTAACTGCTAGTCACTGCACGCAATGATCTCTATTTCAACCTTGAGGTCAGGATGGACAAGTCCCTTGACTTCAACTGCCGTCGCGGCTACGAAGGTATCCCGTAAGTATTCGTTTCTAACCTTGATCACAGTTGGCAAGTCCCTAATATCTGTTAAGAACATGGTTACCTTGGTTACGTCGGCAAATGTGCAGCCGGCTTGTTTCAACAAGGCCGCTATGTTCTCCATTACCTGTCGAGTCTGGATTTCCGCATTTCCAGCGCCGACCACATTGCCTTCTTCATCGAGGGCTACTTGCCCTGAACAGAAAAACAGGCGGGCAGCCTTGGTGGTGACTCCGTGAGCAACGTTGGCGGGAAGGGATGTTGCTCCGGGGAGATCAAAACGTTTTTTCATGTCTTGCTCACTCCTGTCGTTAGATGTCTACACCAATTTGCACACAACGCCTAGGTTCTCAACAAGCTTCCTGCGGGATTCAACCAGTTCGCTCGATGGGGGTTCTAATTGTCGAAGCTGGTACACTCTCCCAATGCGAGCATATTTCTGTACGCCCAGCCTGTGATATGGGAGTAGTTCCAATCTGACAAGGGACCGAATGGACTTTGCAAACTGGGCCGTCGCCAGAACGTTCTCTTTCGAGTCATTATGGCCTGGAATAAGCGGTATCCGAACAATAACCGGCTTACCCATCCGGGAAAGCTCCCTGGCCATTGTCAATGTCTGTTCATTACCCCTTCCAACCAACGCAGAATGGGCAGCGGAATCCATATGTTTAATATCCAAGAATACAAAGTCCGCCAGCTCCAAGGCTTCCATGGCCTTTGGGTGATCTGAGATCCCTGAGGTTTCAAGACAAGTATTAATGCCCGCCGCTTTGGCCATTCGGAGCAATTCCGCGGCAAAAGCACCTTGCATCAGCGGTTCTCCGCCGCTTAGCGTAAGACCGCCGTCGGAGCGCTCAAAAAAAGGTCGATCCCGTAGGACCTGGTGCAATACTTCTTGGGGAGTTGCCAGTTGACCGACTCTCTTCCTCGCCCCAGTTGGGCAGACATCGACACAAGGCAGCGTCTTGCACTTGAGACACAGTTCCCACATAACCGAGGGCTGTCCGTTCCCGAATCGGAACCCTTCATGGGGACAGACCCGAACACATTCCTTGCAGCCAAGGCAATCGCTGGGCTCAAAGGACAGTTGTGGGCGGATTAGCTGCCCCTCCGGGTTGGCGCACCACAAACATGTCAAGGGACATCCTTTGAGGAAGACGACCGTTCTGATTCCCGGACCATCGTGGATTGCAAATCGTTCAACGTTGAATATCACACCAGATTTCATGAAAGGCTCCTTTCTAGACAAAACCCAGGAGCTTGGGCAAGAAAAGGGATACACTGGGGACAAAAGTGATTATCAAGACCATGATTATGGCCGGGACCATATAGATGGCAATATCCTTCAGCAAGCCTGGCAAAGGTTCGTTAGAAATGGCGCACGCGGCATATAGCACCGTTCCCACTGGAGGGGTGACCAGTCCAATGAGGCACACCGACGTAAAGTAAGCTGCGAGGTGATAGGGGTGGATGCCCGTAGGGACTAGAATTGCCGCCGCCACTGGGGCCAAGAGAACCATGATAGCAGTATCGTCCATGAAGCAGCCGAGAACTACGAGCAGTCCGCCGGTCAGAAGCAGCAACAGATACTTGTTGGTGGTCAGCATGAAGGCCATGTGTGCAATGGCCTTGATTGACCCAGTCACAGTTAAAACGTAACTGAGAGAATAAGAGGCGCAGACAAGGAACATGACCATTGCCGTTACCACGGCCGATTCGTACATGACCCGCTTGATTTGTTCAAAACTCGTCAAGGTCCGGTAATGAAAGAAGCCCAACATGACAGACGCCACGATGCCGATGGCCCCGGCTTCAGTGGGTGTTGCAATGCCTGCATAGATTGACCCGAGAACACAAAGGGGCACCAGTCCCGCTGGAAGGGCCCGCGTGAAGCTCTTGAGCAGTAGGGAGGGAGTGACCTCCTCATCAAGGCTGCCATAGCCTCGGCGACGGCTTAAGATTACAGTGATGGTGCTTAGTAGTGCCAAATACAGGAGACCAACACCGGCCGTTGCCACCCAGACTCCAAGGACCGGCAGCCCCACGGTGATCGCGTAAACTAGGCCGGAAATGCTTGGCGGAATAAAAGAACCCAAGATGCCTGAAAAGGCAATTAAGACGGTGCAAAACCGCGAATCATATCCCCGCCGAATCATTTGGGGGTACATGACCGATCCGACGGCGCTGGCCGTCCCCACAGCTGATCCCGTAAGAGGACCGCAAGAAGCGCAAGATATGGTAGTGACCAAGCCCAAACCGCCCCGGATGCGGCCGACGGCGAGATTGAAAAAGTCAACAATATAGTCAGCCAGCTTCGTCTCATTCATTAAAACCCCAAGGCAGACGAATAGGAAAATGGCTAAAAGGGAGAAGGAGAAGCCGCTCATTAAACGACTGAACGTGAGAATGAGGGCTGATGGGCCCTGACCGATGGCCAGGACAAAGACCAGGCTGGTAAATAACATACTGTGAGCAATAGGCAGCCCCAGTACGATCGCCGACAGAAAAGCCCCTAGGATAACTATTGCTGATGTCTGCAAGGCTGACCACCTTCCCTTCAGTTGTCCAAGCGTGCAGTACTTCCATGGGGGGATCTTTGCAGGTCGCGAATAGTGAACGACAATTGATAAGCATACCGAATCGTCATTGCTAGGAAGCCAAGTGACATGCTTAGACCAATAATGTACCTGTTGGGGATCCTCAAGTATACACTGCTCCCGGAGTTTCTGAGGGCCATGAGGGTGGTAAAATAAGTGCCTAGGGCTGAGATGACCAGGCATGCCAAGGATATGATCCCTTCATAAACCAGCCGGGCCTTGCCTCCAAGCATGGTGCCTATGAGCTCAACTCGAATGTGGGCATTGTCCCTCACTAGTCTACTTGAGCCCCAAAAGACGAGGAGCATGTACAGGAAAATGACGATCTCCTCATACCAGGGCAAAGGAATACGGATGAAGTAGCGATTAATCGATGCGGTCGCAGTAAGCAAAACAATGAGAAGTGCGGTCATAGTCATTATTCGGTCTTCCAGCCAGCCAATAAGCCGCAGTGGACGAGGTTGCAAGTCTGCCATATGAGCTCCCTCCAAGATTTATGTAAAGTTGAGTGGACCTTGCCAGGTCCACTCAACCTCGTTCATATCCCGAATGATTATCTGTTCTTGGCCAGCCAGTCGGCAACAAGGGGATCCTCTTCGGCCAGGACCTTCAGCACATCAATTCCGATGGCATCAGCGTAGGAGTCAAGCAGCACCGGGAGGGCTTTGGCCCTCAAAGCGGCCTGCTCCTCCGAGCTCAGGTGGACGACCTCCTTGGCCACGTTGGGAATGACCGTCTCGAGAAGCAAATCGCTTGCACCATGACCCCACTGAGCAGCTATGTAGGCGGAACTCACGGCGCACTCCCTGATGATGTCCTGGTACTGCTTGGGAAGTGAA
>JAAYLE010000066.1 GCA_012522085.1 Bacillota bacterium
GAAACTCGTCTAAGCAGCGGAAAATTGGACCTTGCGAAAGGATTATCAATGAAAGCGTTGTATATGTGATGCGGAGCACACCTAATCATAGATGAGGAGGCGAGATCATGAAAAGAATGTTGGTCGCATTAATGCTGGTGTTGGCTCTAGCGAGCTCTGCGGCCTTTGCCGCATCGGCCGACGTGGTAGTGGTCGGCGGCGGCGGAGCTGGCCTTTTGGCAGCCATCGCAGCTGCCGAGGAGGGCGCCGACGTGATATTGCTGGAGAAAATGCCCTTCCTCGGTGGGGCAACGCTGATCTGTGGCGCTGTGACCACCGCTGCCGGTCCCAGGCTGCAGCTGGAGGCAGGCATTGATGAAGACAGCACGGAGCTGTTCTTCCTCGACCTGATGATAGGCGGCGAGTTTACCAACGATGCCCGGCTTACTTGGCTCATGGCCGAGCAGGGTGGAGCCGTCGTGGATTGGATGGAGGATCTGGGGGTTGCCTTCGATGCTGAGCCTGTCAAGTGGGCAGAACATCGCGTCCCCCGGTCGTTCCGCTGGACAGGCGGAGGAGCTGCTTTGATCCAGTCGCTCCACGAAGCAGCCCTTGCCAAGGGAGTGGAGATTCTCCTCAATACTAGGGCCACGCGGCTTGTCCAAGAAGATGGCCGGGTCACCGGAGTAGTCGCCGTCGGCAAGGACGGTGCGGAGCAGGTGTTCAGCGCTGACGCCGTCATCCTGGCCACGGGCGGCTTTGGGGCGGACATGGATCTGAGGCCTGAGAGCTTGCGGTCAGTCCTTTACTACGGTCCCGTTTCGTCCACTGGCGATGGTCATAAGATGGCCGCCGAAGTGGGAGCCGATTTGGTTTTCATGGACAAAATGAAGGTCTACCCCCACGGTGTGGAAATCGCTCCTGGTCGGGCCCAGTTGACCACCATCTCTAGCGTTCCCTTAGTGGACTTCGGAGCCATTCTGGTCAACAGCAACGGTGAGCGGGTCATCGATGAGACCTTGGATATCGTATCCCTGAAGAACAAGACCCTGGAGCAGCCCGACACCCAGCTCTTCATCGTCTTCGACAGCGCGATGAAGGCTAAGCTCGATGAGATGGGACTAGCGATGGTCTTCAACTTCACCGAGGACCAGATCGAAGAGCTGATTGCCCAGCCGGGACGCATCGCCAGGCATGACGATCTGGCAGCCGCCGCGGCGGAAATGGGCATCGATGCAGAAAGGTTAGCGGCCACTGTTAACGCGTACAACGAGGCCGTTGCCGCCGGCTCGGATCCCGCCTTCGGTCGGAAGAACCTGGCCGCTCCGATTAGCCAGCCTCCCTACTACGTGATGGAGCAGAAGCTGCGAACGGCCACATCCCTTGGCGGGGTGCGGGTGACGACGGATATGCGAGTGCTCGACAAGGATGGCAACGTGATCCCGGGTCTTTGGGCAGCGGGCGAACTCATCGGCGCCGCCCACGGGAATGAGTCCATGCCTGGGGTTGCCACCACTTGGGCCTTCGTCTCGGGCAGATTGGCAGGACTCAGTGCAGTATCCAAGTAAGAATGCGGCGGGGCTGTTCTCCCAGAACGGCCCCGTTCTTCGTTTCTGTCAAGTTTAGGGAGGTATTTTTTGTCTTTTGACGTAGATCTATATGGATAGTCAAGTGTGTGATTCCAGTCAACCACGCCTGTGGGGCGCGGCAAAATAACACCCAGGAGTGATCAACTAATGGCAAAATCCTTGATCATGAGCAAGGACCAGGTCAAGTTCATCCAGGCCAAGAACCCAGATCGACTTGTGGGCGTATGGGTGGACCACACCAACGGGGCACAGTACATCTCGGTCGGTTCCTGTGAAATCCCTGTTGGCGGGGAAATCCCCTACCACATCCATGAGAAGGAAGAAGAGGTCATGTACATCACCGGCGGCAAGGGTATTGCTATTACCGAAGGGGTGGAAGAGGAGATTAAGGCGGGGGACCTTGTCTTTATGCCTCCGGGACTGCGCCACCAGTTCAAGAACACGGGCGATGAAGTCCTGACCTTCATGTTCTTCTACGGACCTCCGGGACCGGAGCAGGGCGTCAAGAAGCTAGGTTAAGGAGCGTTGGGCCGCTTTGTGCGGCCCGTTTCATTTCTAGGGCGTAAGGAGGGGACGGCTTGGCAGCAACCGATGTACTTCACCAACCGCTAGATCTAGGCCCTGTTCGTCTGCGCAATCGCCTGGTCATGACGCCCATGGGGACCAGGCTGGCTGCCCCCGGCGGTCTAGTCACGAGGGAGCTCATCGAATACTATTCTGCCCGGGCCGCAGGCGGAGTGGGCATGATCATCACCGAGCACACGTGTGTCGATTTGGCTGGAAGGGCCAATCCGATGCAGCTGGGGACATATGATGATTCCCTCATTCCAGGACTGAACCTCCTTGCCGAGGTCCTGACGGCCTACGGGACAGTTCCCATCTGTCAGTTGAACCACGCCGGACGGCAGACCAGCAGCCAGGTTGTAGGCTGTCAGCCGGTATCTGCTTCGGAGACTGTCTGCCCGAATGGGGAAACAGCGCGAGCCTTAACATTGGCTGAGATCGAGCATCTTATCGAGCTATTCGTGAAGGCTGCGGCCAGGGCCATTAGAGCAGGCTTTCTTGGGGTAGAAATCCACGCAACCCACGGGTATTTGCTCAACCAATTCTTAAGCCCCCATACAAACCGGCGAGAGGACCAGTACGGACAAGATCGAGCCTTGCTCCTCAGCCAAATCGCCGCGGCGGTGCGGGATGAACTCGGCCCGGAAGCCGTCGTTGGCGTGCGCTTGAGCGGCAGTGATTTCCCCCCGGGCAGTCTTACTATCGATGATGCGTGCCAGGTGGCCGAGCGCTTGGAGAAAGAGGGGAACATATCGTACATCCATGTCTCGGCAGGGATCGCCGAGAGCGGCCAATGGAGCATCCAGCCCACCTATTTCCCGAGAGGTCCATTGCTGCCCCTTGTAAGGCGCATCAGAGAGAAGACGACTTTACCCCTCATTGCCGCTGGGTCCCTCGGTAATCCCGAACTGGCGGCCCAGGTCATCGGGGAAGGCACTGCGGATTTGGTGGCCTTAGGAAGACCATTGCTTGCTGATCCCGATTTGCCGGCCAAAGTTCGGCAGGGGAAGCCCGTCAGGCCCTGCATCCGCTGCAATGAGGGGTGCACAGGGCGCTCCCAGCTGGGACTCCCCGTTCGCTGTGCGGTGAATTGGAAAACGGGGAGGGAAGGGTACTGGCATCCCCAGCCACTCCGGCAGCGAAGATCCTGTCTCATCGTTGGCGGCGGTCCAGCTGGCATGCAAGGGGCGTTGGTGGCCAGGGAGCGGGGCTACCAGGTTTATCTATGCGAAGCATCCTCCGAGCTTGGAGGCCTGCTAAAAGCAGCCTGTGTTCCGTCCTTTAAGGAAGACCTCAGGGATTACCTAACCTACATGCGCCGGGAGGTTGCCTCCGCGGGCTGTCAGGTGTTGCTGGATACTCCCGTTACGCCGGCACTAGTGGAGGAGTTCCGTCCCGACGTCGTGCTAATGGCAACCGGCAGCAGGCCAATCTTGCCCTCTGCACTTGTCGACGGAGATCTGCCCTGCATTTCTGCGGTCGAGGCCCTCCTTCGCCTTCCTGAGGGACGACGTCTAGTGGTGGTTGGAGGAGGCATCGTCGGCTGCGAGACTGCCTTGCACCTCAGGGAGCAGGGCAAGGAGGTGTGTCTGGTGGAAATGTGCTCTCGCATTGCCCCCGATGCACCTTCACAAAACCGGGCGGCCCTGTCTGCCTATTTGGCCGAGGCGGGGGTTGAAGTCTACCTGGAGAGCACCGCCGAGAAAGCGGCTGAGGGACATTTGCTCCTCCGCACAAAGGATGGCATGAAGAGGCTGGAAGTTGACGGAATCATCGTCGCTGTAGGCTTTGAACCGTGCCGAGACTTGGCTTTGACACTGCGGGAGGATCTACCCGTTGAACTGATTGGCGATTGCCTAAAGCCAGGGAACGTTTTTCAGGCTATCAGCTGCGCGGCCTATACCGCGATGCGGATATGAATGGAGAAAGCCCCGGAATCGGGGCTTTCTCTTCGAACTAGTGTCCTTGGGCTGCATTGCGCCCGGCAATGCGTCCGAAGACTAGACAATCAATCAAGGCGTTCTTTTGATCGGCGCCTTGGATGTCGCCCGTTACTTCGCCGGCGGCAAAGAGCCCTGGGATGATGTTGCCTTTGTCGTCGAGGACTTGGGCTAGAGTGTTAATCGCTAAGCCGCCCGTTGTACTATGGATGTAAGGCTCGATGGAAATGGCGTAGTAGGGGGCCATCAAGCCAGCCTTCTTTGCGGCATCCTGTAAACCTCGGGGATCGATGCCGAACTTTACCGCTACATCCTCAAGACTCCCTTGGACTAAAGCGCCCCCGTCTTTGATCCTTGCCAGGGAATCCTCGCCGACCTTTTGTAGGACTGTTCCATCAAAGATCAAGTAGCCTGTATGGTTGGGCTGGGCCAGGATGGCGACGGCCAAGTCCCGATCCTGTTCATCCTTCAGGAAGGGTTGGCCCTTCTCGTTGACCATTAGTCCACCTTCGGTCAATAGGGCGACCGGAGCTGAAGTCCAAGCACCTTGACCAATGGCGACGCCCATGGGTACGATGCGGCCCAGCTCCATATCCACCAGCTTAGCTCCGACCTCTCGAGCCATCAGGATGCCGTCGCCCGTGGCGACGCCTTTAGGATTATTCGTCCTGATGCCGACCAGCTCCGGCGCATACTCTCTGAAAAGATCCTGGTTCTCGCCGAAGCCGCCGGTAGCTAGGACTACGCCCTTCTTGGCTTGGTAGGCGACTTCATCGCCATTGGCCTTGCGGGCGATGACGCCGACGATCGCTCCATCCTCTTTCACAAGTTTAACGGCCCGCGTCTCCAGCTCAATCCTTACCCCCGCTTCCCGGCAGGCTTTGGCCAGGCCCTCGGCCAACCCGAAGCCGCGGCCCTTGCACCAGTAGATGCGGGGATAGGTGGTCATGTAGGAAACGACTTCATCTTCGAGTGCCACCCCGTTGGCTCGGATCCAATCGACCGCGTGCTTGGCGTTATACGTGACGGTGCGGACCAGCTCGGGATCGTTCCTGTACTGCCCCAGTTCTAGCATGTCCCTGGCATGGACCTCGGGGGAATCCTCGGTTATTCCAGCCTTAAGCTGAAGATCTACACCAGCGGCGCAGAGCCCGCCTCCAGCCACTCTCGTGGTCCCGCCAATATAGGGCATTTTCTCCAGCAAGATTACATCCGCGCCATTTTGTCTAGCCTCCAGCGCCGCGGCCAAGCCGGCGGCCCCGGAGCCGACGACAACCACATCGGTGACAGCAGCCGATGCACTAAATGCTGGGAGCGTGACCACAATCACACACAACATCACGATCCAAATTCGCCTCATCAACAGGATCCCTCCTCATACGTTGTCTAGTAGACGGGCTTGGACATTATCCTATCCGGCTGCCAAGCCATTTTCTTCGCTACAAGTTCGATCTTTTCCTTCAATTTGGCCGTCGTCGCTAAAGGACAAGAAGCGGGCAAGGGGGAATTGTGTAGACGGCAGACTTAACCGGTCGTTAAGTGTCAAGGTGGATGGGTGACAGCGATCACCGCGGATGGTGACCAAGGGCGGGGATGGATTAGGATGGAGGGGGCTGGCAGATGGAGGATGATAGGGTAAGCCTTACTCCACAGCAGCAGGCCTTCGTCGACTTTCAAGAGGGCTGTGCTCTGCTCCATGCACCGGTGGGGACGGGCAAGACTAGGGTCTTGGCGGAGCGGGCGGCAGAGGCCATCCGCCGCGGGATTTCCCCGAACCGCATTCTATGCGTGACCTTCACCAATAGGGCCGCGGAGGAGATGCGGCAGCGGGTGGCCCTCCACTGCCGAAACGAAGCTCGGTGGGTGCAGGTGCGGACCTTCCATGGACTTTGTGCGTGGATGCTTCGCCGCGAGGCCAAAGGGATCGGCCTTCCAACGGACTTTGTCATCTTCGATGAGGAGGATTCCAAGGAGATCCTGCGGGATCTGGCTCCTGAACAGGATGCTCGCTCCTTGTACCATTACATCTGCAGCCTCAAAGTAGACGTCGATGATGAGCAATTGGCCGGGGGCCCAATTCCAGAGGCCTTGTTCGCCGAAAGGAGCGACTTCAAGGACGAAATCCTTGCCTACCAGGCCGAGCTGGAGGCGAGTCATGCCCTCGATTTTGCCGATCTAATCCTCATGACCAGGGTCATGTTGATGAAATACCCCGAGATTCGGGGCCGCTGGCAGGGAAAATTCGATCTGATCCAGGTCGATGAAATGCAGGATACCCACCTGTCGGAGTATGGGATCTTGCGGGTATTGGCTGAACGCGGCGGCAATTTGGTCTTGGCCGGGGACTTTGACCAGACCATTTATGAATGGCGAGGCTCAAATCCAGGGGAGATCCTGAGGCGATTCCGACGGGACTTCCCCGGGGTCCGCACTTTCAGCTTCGATGAGAACCACCGAGCGACCCAGTCTTTAGTTGCCGCCGCGGCCAATGTGGTCGCTTCCTACAGCCGTCATGCCCCGCCCAGGCCTTCGGCGAAGGCTCCCCCGGGCAGGCCAACTGAGATTCACTTTGCCCGCAGCAGCCTGGAGGAAGCCGGTTGGATCGCTCGCCGGCTGAAACGAGCATTAGAGGAGACGCCTGGTCTTCAGATCGGGGTCTTGACCAGGCCCAACCACCGAGGGCTGGTCATCGCTGAAGCCTTAGCCCGCATGGACATTCCCCATCTGACGGTGGAAACCTATGAGTTCTTTCGCCGCCAGGAGGTTAAAGATGTCGTCGCCTACATCAGGTTCCTGCTCAATCCTTGGGATGGCCGCAGCTTTCGCCGCATCTTGCGTCGCCCGCGGCGGGGCATCGGGGAGCGGACCATCGCGAGGGTTGACGGGGCCCATCAGACAGGTCTGCGCCTTGTCGATCTGGCCCAACCGGCATCGCTGTTGGGGGATCCTTTTGCCTTGCTGGTGAACTCCTTCCGCCATGGGGAGCTTATCATTCTCGATGTGGAGACAACCGGTCTTGACCCGGGCCGGGATGAAGTCATTGAACTGGCTGCCCTGCGGCTTGCCAGGGGCAAAGAGGTGGAGCGTTTCCATCATTACCTGAGAAACACGGCAAGTGTAGGCGATTCCGTCGCTGTCCACGGGCTGACCGATGAATTCCTGATGGCCAAAGGGGACGATCCGGCAAAGGTGTTCGCCGGATTTCGCCAGTTTTGCCGCGATGCGCTAATCGTGGGCCATAACATCTCTTTCGATCTGCGGATGCTTCGGGCGAATGGCAAGCGGGTGGGGGTCCCCCTAGACTTTGGTGAGAATGTGGATACCCTGGAGATTGCCAGGCGCTTCCTTGACTTGGACGATTATCGCCTGGAATACCTTAAGGGCCATCTTGGTCTCCCCCATCACCCCAGCCATAGGGCTTTCGATGATGTACGCACTACCCTGGCCCTCCTCGAGCAGCTTATGCCCCTGATTGAAAAGGGCAGTTCAGCTCGGCGGGCTGTGGTGGGCGGAGTCGCGCCCGTGTTTGCACCAGTGATTGAAGAGCTGGAATCCCTCAGGACACAGGTGGATTCGCTGCGGCCTTGGCAGTTGTTGGATGCCGTCCTCGATCGCTCAGGGCTGGCTGGTTTTTACAGGACAGATCCCCGTCGCATAGCTAACCTAGCTGAACTGAGAAAGGTCTTTAAGGACCGGGATGACATAGACAAGGATCCGCGCTCCTCCCTCGAGGCAATCATGGCCTTCGCAGCTTTGGCCCGCAATGTGGATCTGCTGAACGGGGAGGATAACCGGGTTAAGGTGCTGACCGTCCATCAAGCCAAGGGCCTAGAGTTTGATCTGGTGGTCATCGCGGGACTGGCGGAAAACGAGTTTCCTAACTATGGAGCGTGCAAAGAAGGGCGGGAGCTGGAAGAACGGCGGGTCTTCTATGTGGCGGTGACCCGGGCTAAGGAGCACCTCATTCTAACCGGACATGGCAGCCATGACGGGAGAATTAGAACCCCCAGCCGTTATTTTCGTATGATTGGCGATGGATGGGAGGAGCGGGACTCCTTTCGGTTCGCAAGATGCCAGCGGCGAGCAGAAAGCTAGCCAAACTGAATGAGGTCCATGTGCCAGTGGTGAGCGGGAAGAGTCTTAGGCGGTGAAGCTTGCTTATCCGGGGCTTCTTAGCGAGAGGAAAGAAAGTTGTGCCCAATGAATTCCGAAAATAGACAAGACAAGGAAGATGTGGTATTATATGCATGAATGACAAATAAGGCTGTCAATGGGGAGGTCCTAGGGAGCGTTAACAAATCCTAACTTCTGGAGGTGTGGGCGTTGAAGAAGCTGGCGTTGGTGTTGGTTGTGGTTCTTTGCTTCGCCCTCGTGGCGGGGGCTAGGGAAAAGGAAGGACCCTTGAGCGGCAAGAAGATTGGTCTGCTGGTTGCATCCGAGTTCAGCGACTTCCAAGCCTACTACTTGATCTGCTACTTGAGCGAGTTTGGAGCTAAGGTGGAAAACATCCTCGTGGACTGGGTAAAATGGAAATACACCCGTCCCAACGTGAGCAGCAAGAGTGTTACGGGCATGTGGGATCTCACCTTGGACCCGGTTCCGACCATGGGCCTTGGGGATCGCCATACCTTTGTCCGGTTTGATGACGCCGATGTGAACTCCTACGATGGAATAGTCATCCTCGGGGGTAATTCGCCCGATGTGATGAAGACGGAGCAGGTGGTCATCGACTTCGTCAAGGCCGCCTATGATAATGGGGCCGTCATCGGCGCAATTGAGCGGGGGCCCTATGTCCTAACCGCCGCGGGGCTGTCCCATGGCCGCAAGGTGACTGGGTACAAAGTGATGAAGCACATCCTCGCCAGGATCGGGGAGTACCTCGATCAGCCGGTTGTCAGAGACGGGCGGATCATCACAGCCCGGGATACCGACGCCACCGCGGAGTTTGTCCGGGAGTTCTGTCGGGCCTTCGATCCCAACTTCGACTGCGGCAAGAAGGACATCCTCAAGGACAAGCGGATCCTGATCGTTGCCGGCCAGGACTTCGAAGACATTGAGCTGGCGGTCCCGGCCATGGAGTTCATGTACCGGGGTGCGAAGGTGATCTTCGGGACTTTCCCGCCTCCGGTAGTTGCCCGGCCGCCCATGCTCGGCCTCGATGTAGTGATGGGCAACTTTGGGATGTCCGTGCCCTTCCAGGAAATCAGGGATACGGCTTATACCATTGCTCCCTTGAGCAAGATTCACCTCGATGACTTCGATTTGATCATGATCCCCGGGGCCTTCTGTCCTGACGCCTGTCTGGCGGATGGAACCCCTGTCCGGCTCCTGCGGGAGGCCTATGATGCCGGCAAGGTAGTGGCTGCCATTTGCCACGGACCGATGGTCCTGGCCGCGGCCGATGTGGTGGAAGGGAGGAAGATCACCGGCTGGTTGGCCAGCAAAGACGATGTTGAGATCATGGGCGGAATCTGGCGGGACGATCTGCCTGCCATTGTCGAAGGCAATGTAGTCAGTGGACGCACCCCCGATGATGTGCCCGAGTTCATCGATGCGATGACGGAGGCTCTCCTCGCCCAGTAGGCTGCTGCGCCGACTTGGGGGCACCCGGCATGGCCGTGGTGCCCTTTCTTACTGCCAGGGAAATTCAACCGCGCCTTCTTGGACCACCCGCTATCTGATATAATCTCTGTGGAAGGAAAGCTGCATCCTTGAAGTGCCGAGGGGGTGGTGTGGGTGCAGAAAGCCTTTAAGAACAGGCTCTTGGTCGTAATACTCTTTCTTCTGGCGACGGCTAGCTGCTTTGCCGCCCTGCCAAGACCAGTTGGCTATGTGAATGACTTTGCCAACGTCATCGGCCGCGATCATCGTCGGCAGATGGAGGATGTGGCTATTGCCCTTAGGGATGAACAAGGGGTGGAGCTTGCGGTGGTCACTATCCGCACGGCGGCGCCTTTGACGCCGAAGGACTATGCGACCCAACTCTTCAATGAATGGGGGATTGGCGGGCCTGAAGACAGTGGTCTGTTGATTCTGCTCAGTGTTGATGATCGGGAGATCCAGGTTGAAGTCGGATACGGGCTGGAAGGGGTCCTCCCCGATGGCAAAGTGGGGGCCATTCTTGATCAGGCGGTCGTTCCCCATTTGGCCAAGGGAGAGTACGGTCAAGGCTTACTGGCCGGTGCGAAGGTCTTCAAAGGGGAACTGGCCGGCGAGCACTACGAGCTGGCCCGCGAGGATGACGATTGGTTAATGGCATTTATCATCTTCATCTTGATTGCGGTGATCGTGACCTACCTTTACCGGCGGCAAGACCCCAAGGGGCCAGGGGGAACGGTTCACAGGCCAAGGCCAATCCATGTGCCAAGGTTTCCCCATGGCGGCGGCGGAGGAGGTTTTGGCGGCTTTGGCGGAGGAAGGAGCGGCGGCGGCGGGGCCGGCCGCAAGTTCTAATAGGGAGGCTGCAAGATGCGAAGAGGTTGGATTATTGTCGGTGTGGTCGTTTTGGTCTTTCTCCTTGCCTTCATATCCCAGTACAACAACCTAGTCACCCTGGAAACCAACGTCGATGCCAGGTGGGCCCAGGTGGAAAACCAGCTCCAAAGGCGAGCCGATCTCATCCCCAACTTGGTCAATACGGTGAAGGGCTATGCTAGCCATGAAGAGCGGGTCTTCGCCGACATTGCTGCGGCAAGGAGTCGGCTGCTGGCCGCCGGTGATCCAGGTGCGAGGATGGAAGCGAACAACAGTCTCGATGTAGCCCTTGGCCGTCTCTTGGCCATTGCCGAAAGCTACCCCGAGCTAAAGGCGGATGCCAGCTTTATCCGTCTGCAAGATGAGCTCGCGGGGACGGAAAACAGGATCGCTGTTGAGCGGATGCGGTACAATGAGTCCGTTGAGACTTGGAACAGGGCCATCCGCCGCTTCCCCACGGTGATCTTCGCTGGCCTCCTCGGCAAAGGGGCCCGGCCTTACTTCCAAGCGGCGGAAGGGGCCAGGGAAGTCCCCCAGGTGCAGTTCTAAGCAAAAGGCGGCTCGGTGACGGGCCGCCATACTAGAAAAATCAAACCTTAGTTGGCTTCCCCTTGTCGAAATCCGTATGATATGATCAAGAGTACCAGGCGAGCCGGGAGGATGTATTCGTTGTACCTGGGAAGCGTCCGGTTTTTTAAGCATCTGATCTATCTACTCCTTGCATCCATAGTCTTCGTCACGGGTTGGGGCGTAGTGGTCGTCGCTACAAGGGTGGTGACCTCAGTCGCTCGGCCCGACATCGGGGCGATTGCCCAGACTGCAGAGCCCTCCGTCGTCCGTGCGAAGCTAAATAGCCTAACCGGCAGCCTTCCCCAGGAAGCCGCGGGGGAGCTGCTCCCTCCAGCTCCGTCGAGCCCTGACTACCAGCGGATGTATCCGAAGCTTTACGGGGGCTTGCCGGAAAGGCTGGTTCGGGCTAAGAAGACGGCCTATTTGACCTTTGATGATGGGCCTTCGGCCAGGACCTTAGAGATCCTGGACATCTTGCGGGAACATGACATCAAAGCTACCTTCTTCGTGGTCACTGCCGGCGCCGACCCGGACATCTTAAGGCGGATCATCGCCGAAGGCCACACCCTAGGCATCCACAGCGCCACCCATCGCTACAATGAAATCTATGCTTCCGTCGATGCCTTCCTGGAGGATTTCTATGCGGCCCATGAAGCCATCCGGACGGCGACTGGCTTTTACCCGACTGTCTTTCGCTTTCCCGGCGGCAGCATCAATGCCTACAACATCGGCATCTACCAGGAGCTCATTGCGGAAATGCTTCGGCGGGGCTTCGTCTACTTCGATTGGAACGCTTCGGCGGCGGATGTGGGCCCCAACGTAACGGCCGCGGGGATCCTCGATGGCCTAGCCCGCTCCTTGAAAGGGCAGGAGCGGTTGATCGTCCTCGCCCATGACAGCCACGATAAGTACCAGACGGTGGCCGCCCTGCCCCAGATCATTGCCTTGCTCCAACACAAAGGCTACAGCTTCGATCGCTTAGATAGCAGGGTTGCCCCCATCGTTTTTGCCTACCCGCGGCCATCCCTCGGACCGGGTTTAGACATCTGACTCTACTCTAGGGCTAGCAGTCCGAGTTCACCGGCGCGCACCACGGCTTGGGTTCTGCTTTCCACCCCCAGCTTGTTGAACAATCGATGGGTATACCACTTGACCGTTCCTTCCGCGATGTGCAATCGGGCGGCAATCTCGATGTTAGACAGTCCTGCGGCAATTAAAGAGAGAATCTTGGCCTCTCGATTCGTGAAGACGACATTGGCTTCCCGCACCGCGGCGATCTTGTTGGCCGCCGGGCCGAGACTCGCCTGATAGACCATCAACGCCTGGGAGGCGAACCTTTCAACGGGTTCGATTAGATCGGCAGCAAAAGCGTTGGCCGCCAGATTGTTTTCCAGATACAAGACCCCCTGTTGGTCATTCCAAGCAAGAGGGAGGCACAGGACTGACTTGGGGTGGAAAGAGCGGACGTAACTATCCTTGGCGAAGAGCAGGTCCTCCCTGGCATCGGGGACCAAGACCGGTTTGTTTGTGCGCAACGCATAGCGGACGATGGCCTGGGAGAATCCCCTAGGGGAAGCACCCCGCTCCCCATCGGGAGGAAGGCCCTGGTCCCTGCCAGCGATGACGGTGATGTCATCATCCCTTACGGCGAGGAGGAAGCCTCGCTGGGCCCC
>JAAYLE010000067.1 GCA_012522085.1 Bacillota bacterium
TTATATTACCCCTCGGCGGGACTGTCAAGGATCAAAGAAACTGACGCAAACGAGGATTCGGGGTAGGCCCCGGGATCCGCCCCCGCTTGGCCAAGGGCTTGCCCGCCACTTCCTTGATGTCCATCGTCATATCGATCGGCCTGGCGCCGGAGATGAAGCTGCCCACGCCAAAAGAATCGGCCCCCGCGGCGGCCAGCTCCCTGATCCTGTCGGGGTTGAGCCCGCCCGAAACTAGTATCCGGACGAAATGGAATCCGGCTTGATCCAGGCGCGCCCTGACTTCGCGCACTAAACCCGGGGTTACTCCTCCTCGCTCCCCTGGAGTGTCAAGTCTTATTGACTGGAGGGCATCGCCTAAAGCTTCAGCAACCCGGAGGCTTTCTTCAGCTTCATCTTTGAACGTGTCAACGAGAATGGTGCGGGGGGCGTCGGGGGGCATGAGCCGGTGGTAAGCCAGGGCCCCGGCGACTGTATCGCCCACGATGAGAAACAGCGCGTGGGGCACGGTCCCCACGGGCTCGAAGCCCGCAAGTTTCGCCCCGAGGATGCAGGAAGCACCAGTTGCGCCGCCGATGACGGCCGCCCTTTCCATCACCGGGGCCACTGCCGGGTGAACGTGGCGAGCGCCAAAGCAGACTACTGGTTTGCCCCCGGCCGCTTCCACACATTCCCTGGCATTCGTCGCCCAGCCTGAGGAGCTGGCCAGGATCCCCAAGAGGGCTGTTTCATAAATGCCAAAATTGCCGTAGGGTCCCTCCAGGCGCATAATCACTTCCCCACTGTCAAACGGTTCTCCCTCCGGCAGTCCAAAAACTTTGACTCCCTTGCCCCGCAACAGCCTGATGGACTCCTCCATCCCGCAAAGATAACCTGATCGCCGGGGAAAGATTTCGGCCACAACGTGGGTGTCGGCAAGGTCCAGCGCCTCAAGGATTTCGTTGGTCCGCACGAAATAAACATCGCTCGTCAAGCCAGCTTCGATCTCTTCCCCCGCGGCTGAGAACATGAGACGGTCCTTATCTACTTGATAGGCCCTAATTTGATGCAAACGCTTGATCTGTTCCAACCCCGAAACCTCTCCTTTCATCTGCCGGGAAGGGCCACCGCCCCCGGTATATCCAACGGTAGAAATCCCTAGCAATGGTCACGCGACGGACAAAATCCCTCGTTTCGGCGAAAGGAATCTGATGCCAATCATCCAGTTCCCCCGACCATCGATCGGTCTCCAGCCATTGGCGGACATTCCCCCGACCAGCGTTGTAGGCGGCCAGGACTACTGGACTTCGGTCCCCAAATTCCTTGTACAGATTGGCCAAATACCAGGTCCCGAGCCTGATGTTCACCTCGGGAACAAAGAGATCGTCCGGGTCGACGGGCTCATCGCCCATCTGGACGGCGATCCAGCAGGCAGTCTCGGGCATCAGCTGCATTAATCCCCGCGCCCCCTTCTGGGAGACAACGCCAGGGCGGAAGTTGCTCTCCACCTGGATCACCGCTGCCACGAGGAAAGGGTCCAGCCGGTGCTGCCGAGCATAGCTGGTAATCTCTGCCCGATAGTCGATTGGATAAAGGAAGCGCAGGGCAGGCCCCAATAAGGCCATCAACAAGATAAGGACCAGGACGCCCCCCACAAAATATCTGCCCACCTAATGCACCATCCTAAGGCATCAATCATTTCCCCGGAGACCTATGACCACCAATTCTGCCGTCGCCGTGTTGGTGGCCAAAGGAACATTGTGCACATCACACACCCGCATGAGGGCGGTAATGTCTGGTTCATGGGGCTGGGCAGTGAGGGGATCCCGAAGAAAGATCACGGCATCCACCCTCCCAGCAGCCACCTCCGCCCCTATCTGTTGATCCCCACCATAGGGGCCCGACTGCATTTTCGTCACGGGCAGGCCCGTCGCCTCTTCGACTACTTTTCCCGTCGTTCCCGTAGCCATCAGGCTGTGTCGGGCGAGGATCTCCCCGTGCCTCTTGACAAATGACACCATATCGTCCTTTTTTTGATCATGGGCAATCAGGGCAATCCGCACTCCACTCCCTCCAAATCCGCTGCACCTGTTCCCAGGTCTCCTTTTCCGTCCGACTGTTATCAATTACATGATCGGCTCGTGATACCTTCTCCTTCATGGGCAATTGGGCCTTAATTCTTTGTCTTGCCTCGGCAAAACCAATTCCATCCCGCTGCATGAGCCTTTGCAGCTGGGTCTGTTCATCAGTATAGACCACTACCACCCGATCGACCAAGTAGTCGGCCCCAACTTCGTACAACAGGGGGATGTCCACCAATAGGACCCGATGATGGGGCCTGTGCTCCGCGATCAGCCCTTCTAGGCGCTCTAGGATCGGGGGATGGATGATGCTGTTTAGCCGCGCCCGCGCCGTCGCCGAGGAAAAGATCATCTTCCCCAGTCTCTTCCGGTCAAGCTGACCATCCTTCAGAACCTCAGGACCGAAGGCCGCCACTATTTTCGCCAGCACCGGACTTCCCGGTTGAACGAGCTGACGGGCGATCTGATCACTGTCGATGAGAAAAGCGCCCAGTTTGACGAACATGTCCGCCACGGTGCTCTTGCCCGTGCCGATGCCGCCTGTCAGTCCAACAACCACAATCTCCACCCTCCTAGCCAAGGAGCCGGAAAGCGCCTAGTCCGGCCAGGATCAATCCCGGCAGCAGGCGAAGCGCCGGGGACGGAGACCAAGCATCCCCAAGGAGCAGACCAAGGGTTACGAAGCCAAATTTGGTCGCCGCCACCAAAGGTGCGATGAGCCAAGTAGCAAACCCCGACATGGCGATCCCCAATCCGGCAGCCATCGCGTCTAAAGCCAAGGCGATCCCTAACAGGGAGGCTTCCTTCCAGCTTAGGACCCCGGAGCGATCCATGTCCGCCCGCACGGGCTCCCGCATGATCTGGATGATGAGGCCAAAGGGCCGCAGGTGAAGGGCCATCACCCACTCCGAATCCGCTTCCGGGACGCGCTTCTTTGGAAACCGATTCGTGATGATAAGCCAAATCCCTGCGACGATGAGCAGGCCCGCCCCCGCCTGTCGGGCATAGGGTATGTACCCGGCGATCAGATTACCCGCGGCCATCGCGGTCCATATGCCGGCGCCAGATGCCAGGCTGATGATGAGCAAAGATAAGGCCGGCACCCGGATCTTGCGCAGGCCATAGGCCACTCCCGCGCCAAAGCCGTCCATGCTGAGGGCCGCGGCAAACAATAGGGCTGAGAAAACCTCCAAGCTAATCGCCTCCCCGATGATGGTCCTCCTCCATCATACGGGGCCGGCGGAGCAATGGTGCCTTTATGACTGGCAGCGGGGGCAAAAACAGCTGCTTCGCCCACCGATTTTGATCCTTTCCAGGGGTGTCCCGCAGCGGACGCAAGGTTCTCCCTTTCGCCCGTACACCCTTAGTTCATTCTGAAAGGCCCCTTGTTTCCCTTCCGCATTTAAATAGTTGCGCACCGAGGTGCCGCCCGCGGTGAGGCTTTCCCGCAAGACAGCCCGGATAGCCCGATGGAGGCGCCGGATTTCCGCGGCCGTTAAACTGTCGGCTCGGCGGTCGGGCCGAATCCCGGCGCGAAAAAGGCTCTCATCGGCATAAATATTCCCCAAGCCGGCGATGTGCTGCTGGTTAAGCAGCAAAGCCTTGATGGCGCAGCGACGGCCTTGACAGATGTCGCCGAGCCTCTGGCCGGTAAACTCGGCCGCTAACGGTTCAACGCCGAGGCCTCGGGGAAGCTGCCCTCCCCGGGGCAGCCAATCGATGGTGGCAAACTTCCGCTGATCCACCAGCCAAAGCTCCTCATCCCCGGAAAGGAGCAGCCTCAACGACAGGTGCTTCGGCAGCGGCGTCCCGCTCTTTACCACTAGGAGCTGGCCGGTCATGCGCAGATGGAAGATGAGCCTGGCATCCCCAAGCTCCAGGATCAAGAACTTCCCCCTTCGCTTCACCCCGGTAAAGACTGCCCCCCTCAGCCCCCCGGACAGCTCTTCGGGGAATGCGTTTCGCAGGGCTTTGCGCAGATAAAGCTCAACCCCCTCTACCTGCTTGCCGATGATCTTGCTCTCCAGGATGCGTCGAATGGTCTCTACCTCCGGCAGTTCCGGCAATTCACATCCCTCCCCGGTAGGGAGCGGTATCCCGCCAGTTCTCGCCCACCTGGATGTCGACAACTAAAGGCACCGCCAGATGGAGATCGTTTTCCATCACTTCCCGGACCAACGCGGCAAGTTCGTCAACCTCATCGGGCGGCACTTCGAAGACCAGCTCATCATGGACTTGGAGGAGCATTCTGGCCCGCAGGCCCACCTCTTTCATCTTGCTGTGAACGCCGATCATGGCTAATTTCATGATGTCGGCGGCTGTCCCTTGAATGGGTGCGTTCATGGCCATCCGTTCGGCAAACTGGCGCTGGGTCCAGTTCTTGCTGTGCAACTCCGGCAAATAGCGGCGACGGCCAAAGAGGGTGGTCACGTAGCCTTTCTCCCGCCCCTCTTTGATCGTCTCCTCGATGTATCTTTTCACTCCCGGATAGCGGGCAAAGTACCGATCGATGTAATCCTGGGCCTCGGTCCGGGTGAGCCCTGTGCCCTTGGCCAAGCCGAAACTGCTGATGCCATAGATGATCCCGAAATTAATCGCCTTGGCCCGATCCCGCAGTTGGCCCCCTACTTGATCCATGGGAACGCCGAAGACTTCCGCGGCAGCCCGGGCATGGATGTCTTCGCCCTTGCGAAAGGCGTCGATGAGCCCCTCATCTTTGGACATATGGGCCAGCACCCGCAGTTCGATCTGGGAATAGTCCGCGGTGAGGAGCCGCCAGTCAGGCTCCCCGGGAATGAAGGCCTGCCGGATCCGGCGGCCGAGGGGCGTTCGCACCGGAATATTCTGCAGATTGGGTTCGATGCTGCTCAGGCGGCCCGTGGCCGTCACCGTCTGTTGAAAGGTGGTGTGGATGCGGCCCGTGCGCGGATGGATCAAGGCTGGCAGCGCATCCACATAAGTCGACTTCAGCTTGGCCAGCTGCCGATATTCCAACAGATGCACGGCAATCTCATGCTCCTCGGCAAGCTCTTCGAGGACCTCGGCGCTGGTGGAAAAACCTGTCTTCGTTTTCTTGACAGCCGGAAGGGACAGCTTCTCAAACAAGATGGCCCCTAGCTGCTTTGGGGAATTGATGTTGAAGGGCTCCCCGGCAAGCTGGTAAATCTTTGCCGTCAGCTGCTCCAGCTCCCTTTCCATCTCGACCGACAGCACCTGCAGATGCTCCCGGTCCACCGCAACGCCCCTAAGCTCCATCTCAGCCAAGACGGGGATCAGGGGCATCTCCACCTCCTGATAAAGTTGGAGCAGCTCTGTCTCGGCGAGCTCCTTCTCTAGTTTTTCGGCCAGGGGACCGATGAAGCCGAAAAACTCGGCATCAGAGGCGCTTTCCCCGGGACCCCCCAGTCCGAACCGCTCGCCAAGCTCCCGGATGGACAGGCGGCCATCTCCCGGCGAGAGGAGATAAGCTGCGACCATAGGATCGGAGATGATCCCGCGGAGGGGACACCCTAGGGAATGGAGGGCCAAGAGTTGAGCCTTGGCGTTATACATCACCTTGGGCCGCTCCGGGTCGGCCAGGGCTGGCCCCCACGCGGCCAGAACATCATCCCATCCACCTGCTGATAGGCGGCAGTAAAAGCCTTTCGTCCCAGTTCCCATGGCCAAGGCCAAGGGCCTGGGCTCCAGGGGGTCCCCCTCCCACCAAAAATGGACGGCCAGGGGCCCCGGGGGCAAGTAGTCCGCATCCGGGATCTGGTCCAGCTCTACCACCGCGGGAGTCGGGGATGGGGGGACAGAGACATCGGAGAAGCCGTACCTTTCCTCCACCCTTCGCCACAAGGTGCGGAATTCCAGCTGGGCAAAAAGCTCCCGCAGCCGTTTCCCATCGGGAGCTGCCAGCTGGCAGCGGCCGGGTTCGACCCCAACGGGGGCATCCCGGCAGATGGTGGCCAGTTTCTTGCTAAGCAGGGCTTGCTCTCCGTGTTCCTTGATCCGCTCCGCAAGTTTTCCCGAAAGCTCATCGACGTTGGCTACGATCTCTTCCACGGTGGCGTATTCCTCCAAGAGCTTGACCGCGGTCTTAGGTCCAATGCCGGGGACGCCGGGGATGTTGTCCGACTGGTCCCCCACCAGTCCTTTGTAGTCGGGCACCTGCCTGGGGCTGACGCCCAATCGCTCCTTGACAGCCCCTTCGTCCATGTCATCCACATTGGTGATCCCCCGCCGGGTGAATAACACCCGGACATGGTCGTCCACCAACTGTAGACAGTCATTATCCCCCGTCACAATGTAAACCTCGTAGCCGGCTTTTTGGGCCCTTTCACAAAGGGTGCCGATGATGTCATCGGCCTCATAGCCGTCAATTTCCACTTGATGCCAGCCGAAGGCGTCCACTAGCTCCTTCACCCGCTCCACCTGGCTGATGAGCTCATCCGGGGTTTCCGCGCGGTTGGCTTTGTAGTCGGGGAACTGTTCATGACGCAAGGTGGGGCCTTTCTTGTCGAAGGCCACCACCAGACAATCGGGGTCTTGCTCCTGGAGCAGGCGCAAAAGCATCGAGATAAACCCATAAACAGCATTAGTATGCTCGCCGCTGGTCGTCGTCATCGTCGGCAGGGCATAGAAGGCCCTGTAAAGCAGACTATGTCCGTCAACGAGGAAGAAAGTCTTCCGCAATCAAATCGCCTCTTTTCTAATCGGCAAAAACAGCCGTAATCGCCGTCTAATGCCTGTTCCGCCTACAATTGCTGGCAGGTTTGGCCCTTGCCTCAGCGAATTGCAAAAACAAAGCGATCTAAGGGATCGTTGAAACAAAGATAACGTTCCACCCAGCCTTTCTGGAAAGGGGTCCATATGATGAAGTACCGAAAGCTCTTTGCCCTAATTAGCATCTGCACCTTGCTCACTTTTCTTGCTCCCCTAGCCGCTAAGGCCAACGACCTTGACGGTCATTGGGCCAGGGAGGCCATTGAGGAGCTCGCGGAGGAAGGCATCATCCTCCCCTATCCCGACGGCTCCTTTGGACCGAACGATGTGGTCACTAGGGGAGATTTCGCCGCGATGGTGGCTAAGACCTTCGACTACGGTCCATCGTCCCGGTCGAGCTTTGCCGATGTTGAAGGTCATCCTGCCGCCAACTACATCTCCGGTCTGGTTCAGGCGGAAGTCCTCCCCACGGGAGAGCTCTTCCGACCCGATGACCCCATCACCCGGGGCGAAGCCGCAGACATGGTCATCGCGGCCTTGGGGCTGAGGGAGGCCTCGGGCCACCTGCCGGAGAGCCCCACCACCTTCCAGGATGTGGAGCCGGAACATCCCTACCGGGGAGCCATCGAACTGGCCAATATCCTTGGGGTGCTGCCCCCGGCCTTCACTAACCGCTTCCATCCCGAAAGCCACCTGACTAGGGGTGAGGCTGCAGCAATGCTAAGAGGCTCAGGCGTCCTCTCGGTCACCAAAGGCACCGTCGCCTCAGTGAACAACTACTTCAGTTCCCTGACGGTCAATACCCTCGAGGGGACGAAGCTGGAGCTCACCCTGCAGCCTGATACGACCATTTTCCGGAACAACGTTCCCTCCCAGCTGCAACACATCTTAAATGGCGATCGGATCCAGCTCATCGCCGCCGCGGAGGGGCCCCGATTCATCCAAGTCCATGGAATTGTCACCGAGTCGGATGTCTTGACCAAGGTGAGCCAGCTGACCGGCAATCTGCTGAGCCCCCGGGAAATCAAGGCTATCATGGGCGGCAAGTGGAACGAAGCCGACGAAGGCCTGCGGCTGACCCTTTACGATCAGCTGTTGGAGCTGGGCTTTTCTCCCGTTGAAGCGGAGCTCATCTTGCAAAAGGACTGGGAAACCCTGCAGCAGATAAGCAGGGAAGCCTTCTTCACCGCCTTAGTCGATAAGCTGGGTGGACTCCCGTCCTATCCTGGCGGCATCCCCCTGCCTAGATCGGATGGAGACCTACTGCAGCAGAACTTGGCTGACTTGGCCCAGCGACTCCTGCAGGAGAGGCTCCCCTACTGAGGCCTCCCCGTTCCAGAATAGGTGGAGCTCCTGTCGTTCCTCTTGCCAGGAGACTCCCAGCATAGGCAATGCTTCAGCCAGCATGGCCGGGGAAACGAAGATGCGGCCCTTCCGGATGACCCCGGGAAGCCTCTTGTCCCGACCTAACAGGGCGGCCCCTTGTTGACCATCCCAGCTTAACGCGAGCCCCAGCTTTCCTGCCAGGGGCCGCAAGGGCACCAGGGCGTCGCCCTGCCCGAGAAAAGACTCCTCCGTCAGGATCTCGCCATCGAGAAACACCTTTGGTTGAATCAGTTCAGCCTTACGGTCGCCTTCCTGCCATGATATCCAAACTCCCAAATGGGCCCGCAGCTGCCGGCGGGACAGATAGGCCCGATGGTCGATGATCAAAAAGTCATCCACCGGGCTTCGATCGATCACTAAACGGCGCTCATCCCGATCCCAGGCCAGGGGAATCCCTAATCGCCTGGCTAATTCTTCAACGGCCACATACAGTTCCCCCCGGTAGATGAAAGTCTCCCTGGCCAAGGCTTCATCGCCCACCAGCAGGGATACCTGATAAAAATCGGGAGTCCCTTCTTGCAGTTCAAGGCCAAGGCCTAAGGCTCCAGCCACATATGTTGCGGCTCCGTACCAAGTCCCTCCGGCCCTCCTTCGTTCAAGGCCGTGGACTTTGCGGCCGGTCTTGAGCATCAATGGTTCGAGGGGAACCATGATCTCCTCACCTAGCCGGTAGCCGACCTCATCCAAGGGTGCACCTTCCCAGCAGACCCGCACTTGGATGGGAATGGAGGTCCATTTGCCCGTCGGCCGGGCGAGGAGGGCCTGTAAGGCTCCTTCATGGATTTCCCCATCCAGCCTGAAGGGAGACAGCTTCGCCAAAGCTCTGGAGAGGGTGTTGGTTTTCAGTCGGTAAATATCGGGGTAAACAATGATATGGGGCTGGCCAGTTGAAGGATCGAGTCCCACCTGAATCGTTTCGTAGATGAACCGCACCGGCGTCCCGACGGATACCAAATCCGCGAGCTCTTCCACATCGCTGTTGTGCATACGGATGCAGCCCTGGGAGACGGCCTTGCCAATGGAGCCGGGCTCGTTCGTCCCGTGAATGCCGTAGCCGGGAAATCCAAGGCCCAGCCAGCGGGTGCCCACCGGATTGTCGGGCCCGGGAGGGATCGGCTCAAGCCCCTTCGCGTACCACTGGGGTGGATAGTAGGTAGGGTCCACCACTTTGTTTGTAATTATCGTCTCCCCCAGACGAGTTGGCGCCACCACCCGCCCTACCGCGATGGGGTAAGCCCGCAGGAGCTGCCCGTCCTCATAGAGAGATAGGGTGAACATCGGCAGGTTGATGACGATCTCCCGGCCCGCGGCCCATACGCCTGCGCCCACGAGGAGAATGAGACTGAATGCAAGCAACTTGCGCCAGTACATCTTCGCCCTCCTATCCGAAGATTATACCGACATCCCCATCTTTTTCCTTCAAGAGGAATTGATGATTGCCCACAGCCTCGGGATGAAGACAAGGCCTCCTACCAACAAGGATATGGCTGCAGCGATCAAGACGCCCGCCGCAGCCATATCCTTAGCCGCGGCCGCGAGGGGGTGGTAATCCCCCTGACAAAGGTCAACTAAGGATTCGACCGCTGCGTTAAACAGTTCGGCGGCCACCACCATACCGATGCACAGGACCACCAGGGCCCACTCCAGCCGGGAAAGGGCGAAGGCCGCAGCAAGGCCGAGGGCGAAGGCCGCCAAAACAAAATGGATGCGCAAATTGCGCTCCCGGGCGAGGGCGAGCTTGAGACCCCGCCATGCATACCTAAAGCTCGCCTTCAACGGTCCGCCCATGCCCATCCCCTACCTGGCCAGTCCAAACCGGGTGAGGAAGCATTCCTCTTTGGCCCTCATGGCCGCCCGGTCCTTTGGCCCTTCATGATCATAGCCAAGGAGGTGCAAGGTCCCGTGGACAGCCAGATAGGCCATCTCCCTGGCGAGGGAGTGGCCGAACTCCCTGGCCTGCACCATGGCCTGAGGCACGCAGATGACCACATCACCCACTACGCGGCTTCCCCTTTGGAGGGGAAAGGATAGGACATCGGTGGGAGCATCGATCCCCCGAAATTTGCGGTTGAGTTTTTGGATCTGATCGAGGTCCACTAAGGCCAGGTTGACTTGATGGGCAAAGGCCCCTTCCCATTCCAGGACGGACTTGATCAGCCGCCGCAGAAGCCTTTTCATCCTCGGGTCGACCTTCGCCCCCCGTTGGTCGATGATGTGTACTCCCATCGATCACGCCCGCTTTCCCTGAAGTTCCGATAA
>JAAYLE010000068.1 GCA_012522085.1 Bacillota bacterium
AAAGATAGATTCTCCTCGGAGGTAAAGGTTTCCTGTTGCCGGCCGCCCTAAACAGTTGGGGGCCAGGGTGGAACCTGGCCCTCGGGACTAGCCTTGTTTGGGCTTGTATTCCCTGCATTCCTGTGCACGGGCTTTGCGCTTCTTTTTCTTTTCACCGATGCTGCCGATTTCCATTTGGGCCTCTGCGCCCACCAGGCATTGCTCGCCGTCCCAATTGGCACAATCGGGCAGGTTGCATTTCGGTTTTTTGGCCATAGGCTCACCTCCAATGTTTAGACTGCCCACTTAGACTTCTGTTAATCGCCGCTGTCTTTGGGGCGGCAGATTTATTCATCGCTAAGAGGACCTCAAGGGCGCATCGGCGAAGAGGCCCAAATAGACGATTGTGAGCCTGCGAAGCTGTCGATGAGGGACCTAAATCGAGGGGGTGCGCGCCGTGAAAAGCATTGACCTAAGTTATTGTGGGCGTGTGGCTATCGAGGAATGCGCCCGTGTCAAGCCGGGCGAGCGGGTGCTGGTAGTTACCGATACCTTGAGGGACCAGAGCATCACCCGGGCCCTGCTGGGTGCGGCCAAAAGCATCGGGGCCGAGGCGATGTCGGTCCTGTTCTCAGCCCGTCCCGGTGAACCTCCGGAGGCGGTCTTGGCCGCTGCCGCCTGTGCCGATGTGGTCTTCCTGCACACCACTTTTTCCTTGAGCCACTCAAGTCTCCGGGTGAAAGCCCAAGAGGCGGGAGCCCGGGTCATTTCCATGCCTGGCGTCAGCGAGGACGGTTTCCTGCGGACATTGTCGGTCGATATCCGGAAGCTTGCGGACCTCTCCAACCGGGTGGCGGAGCGGATTGCCGCGGCCAAAGAGGTGCGAATGACGACGTCTAGCGGCACGGATATCACCATGACCCTGGGACATCCTGTGACCGTAGGGGACGGACTTTGTTGGGAGCCTGGGGAACTTGACTTTTTCCCTCCCGGCCTAATACTCCACGTCTCCCAGGAAGGGAGCGTCCAGGGCCGGGCGGTGGTCGATGGCTCCATCACCCGGATTGGAAGGCTGGCTAATCCTGTAAGCATGTTGTTCCAGGATGGTCGCTTAGTGAGCATCGAAGGGGGACCGGAAGCCCATCGGCTGCAGGAGCTGTTGGCCGGCTTCCAGGATGAATCGGTTTACATGTTTGCCGCCTGGGGGATGGGCACCAACCCAGGGGCCGCCCTCCTAGGGGAAGAACCCAGCTTTGAGGGAGAACGGATCTATGGCTGGGGCCATGTCAGTACGGGGAGCAATGCCTCCTTCCCCGGGGGAACGGTCAAAGCCCCCATCCATCTAGACGGCATCATCGCCAACCCGACCATCTATCTAGATGGGGAGGTTATCCTCAGCCAAGGTCAGTTCCGCATCTAGGGTATGCGATGCTGCTGCTTTCGTGCAGGCATTGCCGCACGCCAAGCAGATGTGGCCATCAACGAGAGGACTTAAGGAAGGCATCGGCGAACTTGGAAAGGCGGCGTGATTGTAACATAGATTGGATTCTATTGCCTGCTTGCCAGGAGAAAAGGGGGTCTAGGCAGGTTGACGAAAGAAGAGCTTATCTCACTGCATAAGACAATGCTGCAGGTCCGTCATTTTGAACAAGAGGTGGCTAAAGCCTTTCTCGCCGGACAAATCCCGGGCTTTCTCCATTCCTCCGTCGGCCAGGAAGCAGTCGCCGTTGGGGTGTGCGCTGCTTTGCGGGAGGATGATTATGTGGTCAGCACCCATCGGGGCCACGGGCACGTCTTGGCCAAGGGAGCCGACCTCAACAGTATGATGGCGGAAATCTACGGCAAGGCTACCGGCTGCTGCCGGGGCAAAGGAGGCTCGATGCACATCGCGGATTTTGACCGGGGCATCGTGGGGGCCAATGGGATCGTGGGCGGCGGCATCCCCATTGCCAATGGAGTGGCCTTGGCCGCGAAAAGGCGGAAGACCGGTCAGGTGGTAGCCTGCTTTTTTGGCGATGGAGCCAGCAATCAGGGGACATTCCACGAGGCATTGAACCTGGCCTCCATTTGGGATCTGCCCGTGGTGTTCGTCGCTGAGAACAATATGTACGGCATGGGCACCAGTCAGCGCCGCCATCAAAAGGTGGAAAACATCGCGGACCGGGCCGCGGCTTACAAGATCCCGGGCGTTGTCGTCGACGGGAACGATGTCCTGGCGGTGCGAGAGGCGACTTTAGAGGCTTGCAACAGGGCCAGGCGAGGAGAAGGTCCGACCCTCCTTGAGTGCAAGACCTACCGCCATTTTGGTCATTTCGTCGGTGATCCTGGGGCCTATCGGGAGCCGGGCGAGCTGGAGGCGTGGCTGGAGAGGGATCCGCTAGTACTCTTCCGTCGCTACTTGGAGGAACAAGGAGTTCCAGCCGCAGCGCTGGATGAACTGGAGGCGGCGGTTATCGAAGAGGTGCGTATGGCGGTGGAGTTCGCCTACAGGAGCGATGAGCCCGCGGAAGAGACGGCTCTGGAGGATGTCTACGCACCGACGGAGGCCGGAAGGAGGGCGATTTGGTGATGCGGGAGATAACCTGTCGCGAAGCGGTGCGGGAGGCCTTGCGGGAAGAGCTGCGGCGGGATGAGGATGTCTTCCTGATCGGTGAAGACATCGGTTTTTACGGGGGAACGAACAAGGTGACCGAGGGGCTCTGGCAGGAGTTTGGGCCCGAGCGGATTATGGATACGCCGATTTCCGAAGCGGCCATCATCGGTGCGGCCCTCGGCGCAGCTGCCGTTGGGATGCGGCCGGTGGCTGAGATCATGTTCATCGATTTTCTCGGTGTGTGCATGGACCAGGTGGCCAATCAGGTGGCTAAGCTAAGGTACATGACAGGGGGCAAAGTGACCCTGCCCCTGACCATCCGCACGCCCGGAGGAGCCGGCCGATCCGCGGCAGCTCAGCATTCCCAAAGCCTAGAGGCTTGGCTCATCCACACGCCGGGGCTGCTGGTCGTCATGCCCTCAACCCCGTACGATACCAAGGGCCTCTTGAAAGCTGCGATCCGGGAAGACAATCCCGTTGTCTTTATCGAAAACAAAATGCTCTACAACACGAAAGGACCCGTCCCCGAAGGGGAGTATGTCATCCCCCTAGGCAAAGCGGACATCAAGCGGGAGGGCAAAGACGCGACAGTGGTGGCCACCTCCCGGATGGTCTATTTTGCCTTGGAGGCGGCGGCCAAATTAGCGGCTGAAGGCATCGAGTGCGAAATCGTCGATCCCCGCACCCTGGTTCCCTTGGACAAAGAGGCCATCCTGGAATCGGTGGCCAAGACGGGTCGGCTCGTTGTGGTCCATGAGGCGCCAGAGCGGGGAGGCTTTGGGGCGGAAGTGGCGGCGATAGTGGTCAATGAAGCCTTTGACTATTTGGATGCGCCGATTCAGCGGGTTTGCTCCAAGAACACGCCCATGCCCTTCAGCCCTCGTCTGGAGCGGTTCATCACTCCACAGGTTGAGGATATCATTGCCGCGGTGCGAACGGTGCTGGCCTAAAGGAGCGCGTCATCGTCTCTCCCTGCGTGCGGCCGGAGGATCAGACCGCCAAGGAACGAGAAAAATCCAGAGACTGCTGATTTTTGGGCTGGAAAGGGGTATACTGGCAGCAGGGAGTGCCGGTTTCGATGACCTTAGCATGGGGCCTTGGGAAACCGGAGGGAAGCCTCCGGTTTCTTGCATGGAGGGGCAGGAGTAAAAGGGTCGGTGTGGAATATGTGGTACTTGGTGCAATCTTTGCCTTGTGTCGGCGCCGCCTTGTTGAAGCCATTGATGTCGGCGGCTTTGTAGGTTCCTCGATGTTATTCTTTGGCGGCCTGTCCGGGCCGGAAACATCCTTGCAATCAGCTGTAGAGAGAGGGGGCGTCGTGGGCTAGGATGGCGGGGCTGAGGGCCGCCCTTTGGGCAATAGGTCTTGTTATGTGGTCAACTTATTTGCACTGGGAGGTTGGAGCATGCAAGTTGGACAGTGGAGTCTATTGGTCGGTGTACTAGGCTTGGTCTTTGCCCTGGTCACGTATCGACGGGTGCTTAGTGAACCAACGGGAACACCCGCGATGCAAGAAATCGCCGCGGCGATTCACGAAGGGGCCATGGCTTTCCTCAACAGGGAATATCGGACGTTGGTCGTTTTTGCCGTCGTCTTAGCGGCGATCATGGCCATCGCTATCAGCTTGCCGACGGCCTTGGCCTTTCTCTTGGGTGCATCTTTTTCCATGGCGGCGGGATTTGTGGGGATGAATGCAGCCACCCATGGCAATGTCCGCACCACCCAGGCTGCCACTAAAGGCCAGGGCGCCGCTTTGAGTGTGGCTTTCAGCGGCGGAGCGGTGATGGGCATGGCCGTGGCTAGCTTGGGCGTTCTCGGCCTTAGCGTGTTATATATCCTCATCCCTGACCCTGCGGTGAAAAGCGAAGTCATCAACGGCTTTGCCATGGGGGCAAGTTTGATCGCCCTCTTTGCCCGCGTGGGCGGCGGCATCTACACCAAGTCGGCAGACGTGGGAGCGGACCTGGTGGGGAAGGTGGAGGCGGGCATTCCAGAAGATGACCCCCGCAACCCGGCAGTGATCGCGGACAACGTGGGGGACTGTGTTGGTGATACGGCTGGGATGGGCGCTGACCTGTTCGAGTCTTATGTAGGTTCGGTGACAGCAGCGATCGCCCTCGGCGCGGCAATGGCCAACCCCGGCCCCTGGATGGCGCTGCCCTTGGCTCTAGTGGCGGTGGGCACCGTTGCCTCCATGATCGGCGCCATGTTCGTGAAGACCTTCCAATACATCGAGCCCCAGCAGGCATTGCGCAACGCGACCTATGTGAGCAACCTGACCTTGGTGGCGGGCTCCTTCTTCTTAGTGCGGGGACTGATTGGGGATTTATCCTTGTTCTGGGTCATTTTAGCCGGCTCCCTGGCAGGTGTATTGATCGGCGCCATCACCGAGTACTACACCTCCGGCTCGCCCATCGTTGAATTGGCCAAATCCAGCCAGACCGGATCGGCCACCACCATCATCAATGGCTTGGCCATCGGCATGGTGAGTACTGCTGCCCCGATGGTGATTATCAGCATCGCCGTCTTGTTGTCCTATCGCCTAAGCGGCATCTACGGCATTGCTCTGGCTGCCGTGGGCATGCTGTCGACCATTGGCATGACCATGTCCGTCGACGCTTACGGTCCCATCGCGGACAACGCCGGCGGAATTGCTGAAATGGCTGGCCTTGGGGAAAACGTCCGGGCCGTGACCGATAAACTGGATGCCCTGGGCAATACCACCGCGGCCATCGGCAAAGGCTTTGCCGTGGGCTCTGCGGCCCTGACCGCCTTGGCTCTGTTCAATGCCTACATCCATACGGTGGGCCTAAGCACCATCGATATTGCCAAGGCGGAAGTGGTTGTCGGACTCCTCTTGGGAGGCGCTCTCCCCTTCGTCTTCGCCGCGATCACCATGCGGGCCGTGGGCAGGGCGGCTTTCCAGATGGTGGAAGAAGTAAGGCGGCAATTCCGGGAGATCAAGGGCCTGATGGAAGGGACGGCCAAACCCGACTCGGCCCGGTGCGTGGATATCAGCGCGGCGGCCGCTCTCAAGGAGATGATCGTTCCCGGCTTCCTCGCGGTCATTGCTCCCATTGCAACTGGTTTTCTGCTTGGACCTGAGGCCCTTGGCGGTCTGCTCGCCGGCGCCCTGGTGACCGGGGTTCTCCTGGCGATTATGATGACCACCGGGGGGGCAGCCTGGGATAATGCCAAGAAGCACATCGAGGCGGGCAACCTAGGCGGCAAAGGCACACCCACCCACGCGGCGGCCGTTGTCGGCGATACCGTCGGCGACCCCTTCAAAGACACAGCTGGTCCTTCGATGAACATCCTCATCAAACTGATGTCCATCGTCGCATTGGTATTCGGTCCCTTGTTCATCTAAGTATTAGGCATTGGAGGCCGCCTGCGGGCGGCCTCCTTGCTTGGAAGCCGCCTCGAGGCTCTTGGGGGACTCGATCATCGATTCCGGTCTGGGGACATAGGTTCTGTGGCTTGGCAGGGGGAGCTCCACGGACAAGGTGGTGCCGCGTCCTCGCCGACTTTTCATCCGCAGCTTCCCTTCATGGACTTCCTCGATGATCTGTTTGGTGATGGCCAGCCCAAGGCCCGTGCCTGTCTCCTTGGTTGTGAAAAAGGGCTCAAAGGCGCGCCTGAAGACGTGCGGGCTCATCCCGCAGCCTGTGTCTTTGATGGTGATGGCCACCTTACTTGGATGGGGGATCAGACTGATCTCTAGTTCTCCCCCCTGGGGCATGGCCTGAACCGCGTTCTGAACTACATTCAGCAAAGC
>JAAYLE010000069.1 GCA_012522085.1 Bacillota bacterium
AAGGCTCTTGGAAAAGGCCATTTCTTACGCTGAGAGGGGCTTTCCCGTTTCCTATCGGCTCTACAATTCGATCATCAACCAACGGGCCAAGCTAGAGAAGTTTCCCGAGGCCGCGGCCTTGTTCCTTCCAGGGGGAAGACCCCTGCGCCCAGGTGAGGTTTTTCGCCAGCCAGACCTGGCCGCCACGTTGAAAACCCTAGCCCGGGATGGCTTTGAGCCTTTCTATCGGGGGAGAATCGCCAAGAAGCTCCTGGAGCTTTCCCAACGGGAAGGAGGCCTTTTTACCGGGGAAGAGCTGGCCGCCCACGAAGGTGAGTTTTATGCGCCCATCTCAACCAGCTATCGAGGTTACAAAGTGTATCAAAACCGGCCGCCATCCCAGGGACTGATCATGCTGGAGGCGCTGAACATCCTGGAGAATTTCTCCTTGTCATCCCTGGGCTTTGACGATCCAGACAGGCTCCATCTGATTGCCGAATCGCTCAAGATCGCCTTCAACGATCGGAATAGATTGGTTGGCGATCCTCCTTTCGTGGACGTTCCCCTGAGCAGACTGCTTTCCGCCGAATATGCCCAAAGCCGAGCGGAAGAGATCGATCCTAACCAGGCCCGCTTCTATGCCGGACCGTCGGCTGAAGGGGATACTACTTCCTTCGTCATCGTCGATGGCCAGGGCAGGGGCATCTCTTTCATCCACAGCAACTCCATCCCCTTCGGCAGCGGCATCATCATCCCCGGTACGGGGATCCTGCTCAACAACAGGGCCGGCAGGAGCTTCACCCTTGAGGAAGGTCACCCCAACTGCATCGCCCCCGGGAAAAGGCCCATGCATACCTTAAACACTTACATCGCGACTAAGGAAGATAAGCTCTGGCTGTTGGGCAATACGCCGGGGGGAGACGGTCAGGTCCAATGGAACCTGCAGGTCTTGAGCTGCCTCATCGACCACAGCTTCAATCCCCAACAGGCGGCAGGGGCGCCCCGCTGTCAGGTCCTCCCGGGGACAGACCCCGCCGATCTAGAAAAGCCCCCGCTCCTGTTCCTGGAGGAGGGCTTCGGCCAAGAGACGGGCGACTCACTGATAGGCCGGGGCCATCAGGTCCGCTGGACGGCCCAAGGGGGAGGCGCTGTCCAGCTCATCCAGGTGGAGGATGGACTGCTCCTCGGGGGGTCTGACCCGCGCAGTGAAGGATTAGCCCTAGGTTCTTAAATGACAGCCAGCACTATGCCGGCGAGGACGCCGGCTACTCCGCCGAAGGTGCCACTATGCCCTTGGGCCAGCTGCTGGGCATCGGGGATCATCTCGTCGAAGACGATGTAGAGCATCGCCCCCGCGGCAAAGCCAAGGGAGATGGCCAGAACCATGGGCGAGAGATTGCCGATAAGGGCCCCGAGGAAGGCGCCAACGCCCATGGGGAGCCCGGCGGCTCCCGTCCAGAGAATCACTTTCTTCGCGTCTACGCCTCCGATCACCATGGGGGTGGCCATGGCCATCCCCTCCGGTATGTTGTGCAGGGCCATGGCAATGGCCAATCCGACCCCGGTGTCTATCCCGACGGTATACCCTGAGCCGATGGCCAGACCTTCAGGCAGGTTGTGCATCGCAATGCCAAGGCCTAATACCATTCCAGTTTTGACGTACCGGGAGCCCTCCTCTGATTCAGAGAAGAAATGGGTATGGGGAAGGACTAGGTCAAGGGCCATGATGACCAGTGTGCCGAGGAATATTCCCACCATGCTTGGCACCACGCCCCCGACGGCGAAGGCTTCGGGGATGAGATCGAGGAAAACGACGGACAACATGATGCCGCCGGCAAAGCCAAGGACTACACTGAGCAGCCCTTCGCCGGGCTTACCCAGAAACGACGTGACAACCCCTCCCGCACCTGTACCCAGGACGCCAACCAGCAAGCCAATGATGCCGATCGAAAGTATATCCAATTTATCCATTCCTTTCCTGCCCTGGCGATTATTCCGATTCTAAGTCTAGCTAAGGCAATGGACCCCGTCAAGGCTTCACCAAGGCTCAACCTATGGCCGCAGGAGGAGCAACTCCCAGCTCCCGCCCTAAGGCCGCCAGCTCCCTGGCCACGCCTAAGCTCACTTTCACCCCTAGAGTGCGACTCTCCTCCAGGTTGAGGAACTCCCGCTCGCCGGGCATGTAGATCCGATCGAAGCCCTTGGCTAACTCGACGCTTTTTAGCTCTCTGATCAAGTTGTCCATGTTCGCCTTGAACTGGTCGATGGGCAGGAAGTGTTCTACCTTGAGGGCGGCGAAGAAATGGCCCACGTTTTGCTCCTTAACCAGGTCTTCATAAAAATCAGTCACCTCACTGCCGACAGCTGCGCCGGTGAGAACCCCTCCCAAGACGGCCCCAATGAGGGCTAGGCCAAACCCTTTGTAGCCGCCAACGGGGAGGACTGTGCCTTCATAGGCTTCCGTTGGATCCGTCGTCGGCTCTCCTTCCTTGTTCAACGCCCATCCCGGCGGGATTGACTCGTTGTTCTTGCGGGCAAGGACGATCCAACCCCGCGCCGCCACGCTGCAGGCCATGTCGAGGACGATGGGCAGCTCCTCGCCTGCAGGGATAGCTATGGCAAAGGGATTATTGCCCAGCAGGGGGCTCCTCCCGCCCCAGGGAGCCATGATGTTCACTCCGCCAACGGTCACGCAAAAGCCGATCATGTCGTGCTGCAGCGCTTGCATAGCGAAGTAGGCCTCTGCTCCGTTATGGTTGCTGCCTCTAACCCCCACCGCGCCGATGCCGTGGAGGCCGGCCTTATCGATGGCCATCTCCATTGCCCGTACGCTGATCACATGTCCCGAGCCGTTCCCTCCATCGATGAGGGCAGTTCCCCCATCAGACCGAACGACCTCAATCCTCGTCTTGGCCGCGGTGCCGCCCTTTCTCACCCGGTCGATATAGATCCCCAGGCGCATCATCCCATGGGAGTACACGCCCCGGGCGTCGGCCATCACCAGATTATCGCTGATGATTTCCGCTTCATCGGCCGGGACCCTAGCTCGCATCAGGCAATTGATGCCAAAGGTCTTCAGCTCGTCCATGGGCACCCGCAGGTAGGTCTCCATCCCCACTCCTCCTTCGTTTAAAAAAAGACCGGCCCGGGCAGGGCCGATCTTCACTGTTCGCTTCTCTTATTCAGCTTTCTTCAGGGCATCCGTTACCGCGGCGATTACCCCTTTGGAGCTTACCGTCGCACCGCTGACCAGGTCCACATCTAGTGAGCCGCTTGCGACGATAGCTTCAGGTATGCCGTTGATAGCCCCATCGGAGAGCAAAGGCGTCTCCTGGTGCTCCGTCACCTTGACCTCGGCGATCTTGCCGCCGGCAACGGTGACCTCCACCTTCAAGGGTGCATTGTGACCTTTGGCTTCGCCGGTGTAGGTGCCGTCCCGGTAAAGCTGGGCTTTAGCGAGCGCATTCTTGACCGCCTCGATTACCCCTTTGGAGCTCACCGTCGCACCGCTGACCAGTTCTACATCCAGTGAGCCGCTAGCCACGATAGCCTCAGGTATGCCTTTAATGGCTCCATCGGAGAGCATGGGCGTCTCCTGGTGCTCCGTCACTTTGACCTCGGCGATCTTGCCGCCGGCAACGGTGACCTCCACCTTCAAGGGCGCATTGTGGCCCCTGGCTTCGCCGACGTAGGTGCCATCCCGGTAATTCTTAGCCTTGCTCAAGGCATCCCTGGCTGCATCAACAATTCCTTTGCTGGTAAAGGTTGCTCCACTGACCAGGTCCACATCGAGGGAACCTTTGGCTACGATAGCCGACGGCACCGCCTCAATTGCCGGGTCGGCAATTCCCGGGGTCTCTTGATGCTCGAGAACCTTCACCGAGGCAATGTTCCCTTTGGTGACGGCTACTTCCACCTGCACCGGCCCAAAGAGTCCCTTGCCGGTCCCGGTATAGACGCCATCACGATAGAGAGCTCCGGTAGGAACCGATTGCACGTCGATATAAGCCCAGACTCCGAAAGCCAAGACTATTACTAGTAAGAAGGCAAACAAGGGTTTCCGCACGAACATTTCCTCCCTTATTTCTGTCTCCGGCTACCCCCACCACCGCGCTGTCATCCATCAGCAGGATCTTCGATCTGCAACATCACCCCATTAGGCAGGCAAACGCTGATCTCCCCATCCCGTGAAATCCAACCAAACACGTGCACACAGATTTGATCCGGACAGGGAGAGCTGGCGATCCTCGCCATGCCGTCTTCGACTTCCACTTTGGAATAGCCTAGCGCGCCTTTCACTTTAACA
>JAAYLE010000070.1 GCA_012522085.1 Bacillota bacterium
GGCGGAGGCCATCAACGCCCCGTTATTTTCGTGTTTGACCAGCACAAACTCGATCCCTTCTTGACTCAGGGCCTCGATCACTGCCAGGACCGAGCCTCCAGGCACCCCGAAGACCCGCTTCACACCCCAGGCTTTGAGGGCTGCGACGAGGGCCTCTGCCGTTGTCACCATCGTTCTTCCCCCTTTCGGCAAGCGCTGATGGCTATTGATAGGGAAAGGACCGTAGGAGAACCTACGGTCCTTTAACTGCTTAAGGTCGATTAACCAGCGATCTTCTGATAGATCCCCGAGAGCATGATAATGGCGATGGCGATGGGCACCACAAAGCGAATCAGGAATGCCCACCACTCGCCGACGGCCATGCCGGTGCTGCCCTTGTTGGCTTCCTCGGCGACATTCCTGGTGCCCCAGACATAACCGGCGAAGATGGCCGTTAGCAGACCGCCCAAGGGCAGGAAGATGGAGTTGGCAATCCAGTCATAGGTGTCGAGCAGGTCCATCCCCAGGAAAGTGATGTTGCTGAGCACCCCGTAGCCTAGGGTTGTGGGCAGCCCGAAGAGGAAGCAGCCAATTCCCGTCAGCAGGGCCGCTCGCTGCCGATTCCAGCCCTTCTCATCAACCAGCCAGGCAACTACTACCTCCAGCAGGGAAATGGCCGATGTCAAAGCGGCAATCGATATCAGGAAGAAGAAGACGACGCCGAAAAATCCCCCCAAAGGCATTTCCGCAAAGACCGCGGGCAGGGTGATGAAGGTCAAGCCCGCACCTGCTCCCGGTTCGAAGCCCAGGGCAAACACGGCCGGCAGAATGGCAAGGCCGGCGACAAAGGCCGCTGCGGTATCCAGGCTGACTACATAGGCCGCGCTGCGGGTGAGGTCCTCCTTAGAGGATACATAGCTTCCGTAGGTGATCATGCAACCCATGCCCAAACTCAGGCTGAAGAAGGCCTGGGAGACCGCATCCAAGAGGGTCTTCGCGTTGATGGTGCTAAAGTCGGGCTTAAGATAGAAGGACAGGCCCGCCATGGCTCCGGGCAGGGTAACCGACCGGATCACCAGGATGAACAGACATACCGCCAGCATCGGCATGAGAATCTCCGACCAGCGCTGAATGCCTTTGACGACTCCCGCCGCGATGATGGCCGTCGTTACGCCCATGAAGACGGCGTGCCAGAAGATCGGCTCCCATGTTGCGGTGATGTGGCCGACAAAGGCCCCAGCGAAGTCTGTACCCTTCGGGAGCATGCCAAGGAGCGTCTTGAACACGTAAGCAACTCCCCAGCCGCCAACAACGGAATAGTAAGACAAGATCACAAAGCCCGTCAGCACTCCCAGGGCGCCCACCAGCCACCAGGGGGTTCCCGGCGCCAAGGCGGCAAAGGCCCCATACGCGTTGCGCTGGCTCTTGCGGCCGATGGCCATCTCGGTGATCATGATTGGATAGCCAATTAAGATGATTGCTGCCAAATAAATGAGTACAAACGCGGCTCCTCCATTAGTTCCAGTCAAGTAGGGGAAGCGCCAGATGTTCCCCAAACCAATTGCGGACCCGGCGGCGGCTAGAACGAACCCCACCTGCGAGGCCCAGTTTTCTCTACGTCGGCCTACTTGTTGGTCCATGACCTTAGGTTCTGACATGCACTTATCCTCCTTTTCCTGTTTTTGGGGTTAGGAATAAATATACGCTATGTATTCGCACCCCGCGAGGAAATCCCTTCTATGACGATAAGTTTACTTGAAAACTCTTTTTTGCCAGACAGAATATGTCTGGTAATCTTGGTCCCTTGGGGAGTGCCTTCGATTAGGAACTAGACTTGTCGGGGAGTGGATGCCGCAGGCTTGGCATTGACTCTAGCCTATCCTTGGGGTTGGCGAGGGGGGCCAGCAGCTCGGCCAGATTAGACCCTGTTGAGGAACCCTTCTCCGTGGTCCAGTTGCCTATTTCTCGAGCAATAATCCCGTCCAACTGTCTCGCCATCTGAACGACTTCGGGTGTGACGGCATACCCATTTTTTGCAAAGCGGTCGTCCAACTTCGATGCAAGGACCTCAAGCTCAGCTTTGGACATGATCCATCCTTCACTCCTGTTCTGACATCTTGGCTACCATTCTATTATAAGACTGAGGAATCGTTCTATAGGCCTGTATTCCCTTATGAACCACCGGACTTAAGGTCGACACAAAGTCTCAATCCCTCCTCCCGGAGTTGGGCGACGCGTCAAGGGCGCCCCTTCTAAGGTGCCAGCTCATCGAGAATGAGGCTCCCTCGCCACAAGCTCTGTGGGCGGCGGCCGTCAATAGGGTTAATACTATCGGAGATACCACCGGGTAAAGCTATAGGGACCGGCAGCCAAACTGGCATTCCCGGCGCAGGAGGCGTACACAGGGGACGTTTCGCCCTTGATTGTGCCTGAGCTCCTTTTCTCGTATCATAGCACACAGACTGCGAATTGGCACAGGCCGTCATCCCCTGGAAACATTTGCTACTGGCGTTCTTGGTCCACTAGCGTGATTTATGCAAGTTTTTCGAAGCGTTTGGGGAATAGTTTTTTTAGGGCAGCAGGCCCCTTCAGGTTGGACTATACATTAAAGAAGACGCTTAAGCATCGAGATAGGCAAGAGTAAATGTCAACTCGCATACAAATAAATGGTGCCTCTAAAGATTTCTCAGCGGTAATGGATTCTTAGATTCCTAAAGGGGAGAGGACTAATTGATGGCGGCGGTGTAATTATAGGGAGGGGAACATAGACTTGGAGGGATGGACGGTGCAACCGGTCCAGGTCCGACGGGAGATCGAGAGCCTACTCCCGGAGGGCTGTGTGTTTTTCGATGAGCCGATGAAGAAGCATACCTCCTTTCGGATTGGGGGCCAGGCCGAGATCCTCGTTCTGCCGCAAACCACCTCCCAGATCATTGCCGTCATCGACTACGCCCGCCGTCGGCAAATTCCCTACATCATCATGGGAAATGGCACCAACTTGCTCGTGAGAGATGGGGGCATCCGGGGGATCGTCATCAAGCTATCCAGGAACTTCGGCCGCATCAGCCTCAAGGGACAGGAGATGGAAGCCCAGGCGGGGGCCAGTTTGAATGGCGCGGCAGAGCTTGCCTGTCGCAAAGGCCTGGCAGGCCTTGAGTTTGCCGCGGGGATCCCCGGGACTTTCGGCGGCGCTGTCAGCATGAACGCCGGGGCATACGACGGGGAGATGAAGGATGTCATCACCTCAGCCACCGTTCTCAACGAAGACAATGGGGTCGAGGTTTGGTCCGCCGAGGAATTGGGCTTTGCCTACCGCCACTCCCGGATCATCGCCGAGGGGGCTGTGCTGCTAGAGGTGACGCTCCACCTGGAAAAAGACGACCCGGCCAAGATCCGGGAGCGGATGAATCATTTTCTTGCCCTGAGGAAAGCCAAGCAGCCCCTCCAATACCCAAACGCTGGGAGCACCTTCAAACGGCCCCCAGGCCATTACGCGGGTGCGCTCATTGAAAAGGCGGGACTTAAGGGACTGCGCATCGGGGATGCACAAGTCTCGCCCCTCCATGCAGGCTTCATCATCAACTTAGGGAACGCCACAGCCAGGGATGTGCTCAACTTGATCGAAAGGATCCAGGAGACGGTTCTTGCCCAATTCGGGGTCCTGCTGGAGCCGGAGATACGGATCGTTGGTGAAGATGAAGAACCGGCCTGATTAGATTTAGGCCGGAACAGTCTTTTTCTTTTTACGAACAACAGCACCCCTCGTCCTCGTCGCATTCTTCTCCATTCTCCGAGCAGCACTCTTCCCGCTCGCAGTCCTCAACAGGTTCACAGTCCCGCTTCTTGTCACTGCAGCAACAGCACATACATAGCACCCCCATTTATTTTCTCAAGGCCTCATATTCGGCGAGGAACCTTTCCAGCTTGTCGACGGTTCCCCGAATAATAACGGACCAAGCATCCAACAGGTCTTTCCCTTCCCGAGTTACCTTGTATAGACGCTTGGCCGGGCCAACACCATCAGTATCCCATTTTGATTCGACCATGCCGTCCTCCTCTAGCCGTCGGAGAGTCCGGTAGATCGACCCGGGGTCTTGGTTTTCGCTCTCGAAGCCAAAACGGCCTAGTCGGTCCAGCAAATCATAGCCATGGGCTGGTTTCTCGATCAACAAGAGCAAAAGACAAGGCTCCAGGAACCGTTCTACCCGACCTCCGCCGTGCGTTACGAGTTCGGCCTCTTCATGCTCATGACCGCTGCGCACACGGTCACCTCCTAGCTCTTCGGTCTAGCAGACGCATCTACTCCTTCAAGTCTTACATCCTTTACCCGCATTTTATTTGTCGGGGTATTTAATGTCAAGGCAAGGGAATCTGCTGTACCCGCCAATATCCCTCACAGTATGGGCTCACAGACCGGGAGCCCCCAAAACCGCCAGGTTAAGAGAGGATAACCCGGTTATTTGTCCCTTGACAGGCCAATTGAAGACTGCTACCTTTAAATTGAGTGAGACCTCAGTCAGGAGGTTTGGTCTGTGGCAGCCAACAAGAAGGAGATCATCCGTCAAGCGGCCATCGAGGTGATCGTCGAAGGCGGGTTCCACGCGGCGACAACTGACGCCATCGCCGCCAAGGCCGGAGTGGCCGTAGGCACCATCTACAACTATTTCCGCAACAAGGAGGCGATCCTCGAGCACATTTTCCAAGTAGAGCTGGAAAAGCGCATCGACTACTTGAGGGGCCTGCCCGAAGAGCTGCCGGCGCTAGAAAAGTTAGAGCTTTTCTTGCAGTGGCACTTTGGGCTCATTGCGCAAGACCCCGCCACCGGGAGGATCCTCCTGCGGGAGCGGAGCAATCTGATCAATCTGCCCGCGATCCGCGGGTACATGGAGGCCATGACTGGCTATTTAACCTCCCTCGTCGAGGAAGGGATGGGCAAAGGACAGTTCCGCCCGTCCAATGCCGCCTTGACCGGAGCCATCATGTTCGGTGCATTGGAAGCTGCCGTTCGGCATTCGATTATGGCTTGGGAGCAAACAAGTCGACCTCTAGAACTAATCACCCAGGAAGCGGCCAGGGAGCTGTTTCTCTTATTCAGCCGGAGCCTCCTGGCGTAGACATTAACGGATATAAATGAGTGAGCCCTCACTCATAGGAGGTGCAATAATGCTCGCCTTGAGTCGATTCATCACCCGCCGTCCTCTAGCCATCCTCATCACTGTCCTGTCCCTCACCATCCTTTTCGCCCTGGGCGCCCGCAAGGTGACAATGACGACGGACATTCGCGACTTCTTTCCTCGGGACCACCCCGAAGTCAAGGCTTACGATGCCATCGCCGACGCCTTCGGCGGCACCGAATACATAATGGTGGCGACCGAGGGAGAGGATGTGTTTCAACAAGAATCCCTCGCGCTAATCCAATCCTTGACGGAAAGGCTCGCGGCCATCCCCGGAGTGGACCGGGTCCGCAGCCTGACGAATGTGGAGGAAGTCAAGGGCACGGCCTGGGGGATCGAGCTCAGCCTTCTCCTTGACGCACTGCCCCAAGATGAAGAGGAGGCCGCCCGCCTTCGCCGCCGGGTCCTCGAAGACGATTTCTATGCCGGTTCGGTTGTATCGCGGGATGGAAGACTCAGCCTGTTGGCTTTGGAACTCGACCCCCAAGAGAACGCGGTGGAAGTGGCCGCTAAGGTCCTCGAGGCAATCGACGAAGACGGGGTCTACGCCACAGGGACCCCGGTCCTTAATTCCTTGTTGGCCAAGTCGATGAAGGAGGATCTTATCAGGCTCATCCCCTTAGTCGTCCTCCTGATCGCCCTGGTCCTTTACCTTTATTTCCACAACCTCTGGGGAGTGCTCCTGCCCTTTTTGACCGTCATCATCAGCACCATCTGGACCCTGGGGGCCATGGGTCTGAGCGGACGCCAAATGACGCCCCTAAACTCGGTCATGCCCGTCATCCTCATCACCTTGGGCAATGCTTACGGCATCCATATCCTGAGCCGCTTCGACGATGAAGCAAGTCGCGGGCAGCGGGACAGGGCCGTCGAGCAGACCCTCCTCGCCGTGGGCAGGGCTGTGCTGATGGCCGGCACAACGACCATCGCCGGCTTTTTGTCCAACTGCACCAGCAGCATCGTCCAAATGCGGGAATTTGGCTTTTTCACCGCCTTCGGCATCGCCGTCGCCCTCGGCATTTCCCTCATTTTCATCCCCGCGGTCCTCTCTTGCGTCCAGGTCCCCAGCAAAGAAGCCTCCCGGGAATCGGGGGCCCTCCCGAACATCCTGCGGCGAGTGGCTCGGCTGACCGCTGCCTCCCCAGGAAAGGTGATCATCGTCACACTCCTAGCTGCCGGCATCTTAGCCTTAGGAGCTCCCCGCCTGACCACCAACAGCAATCTGTTCAGCTTCTTCGACTATGACACCGAGCCAAGGATGGCTTATGAACTGGTCAAGAAAAGCTTCAGCGGCTCGGAAAGCTTGGAGCTAGTGGTGGAGGGGGACATCTTGGAGCCGAAGGTGCTAAGGAGCATCGAGTCCCTTCAGGATGAGCTAGAGGCAACGGGCCTGACGGGCAAGCCCATTTCCATCGTCGATGTGCTAAAGAGAGTCAACATGGCCCTCAACGACGGAGACCCGGCCTATAAGGCAATCCCCGCGAGCCGAGAGCTGGCGGCCCAATATCTTCTTCTCTTGGAAATGAGCGATCCGGATTTTCTGACCAGGTTCATCACCGTCGATTACTCCCAAGCCCGGATCCAGGCCATGGTCAAGGACACATCCCCCGCAGGCCTGGCCAACCTATTCGCTCAGGTCGATGCCTTGACTGCCGACCACCGGGGAAAGATCGCCACCACCGGCATGGTTAAACTCCTCGACGCTTTGGCAGCCATGATCATCCGCGGGCAAATTACCAGCCTGATCCTGGGCCTCATCGCGGTTTTTCTCCTGGTCCGCTGGCTCACTGACTCTTGGGAGGGCAGCCTCCTAAGCACGCTCCTCATCGCCTTGTCCACCGCTGCCACCTTCGGCTTCATGGGCTGGATGGGGATTGCCCTGGACATGGTCACCGTCCTCATCTCCAGCATCGGGATCGGCGTTGGGGTGGACTATTCAGTCCATCTTTATTCCGGCTATCAGGAGGCGCGGACGAAGGGCAAAGAACCAGCCGATGCCGTCACAGCCGCCATCTGCCAACGGGGCAAAGCCATCATCGGCAATGCAGCCGCGGTCATCGGCGGCTTTCTCATCTTCCTCTTCTCTTCCTTTCCGCCCCTCCGCTATTTCGGCAGTCTGGTCTCCTTCACCATGTTTTTCGCTGCCTCCCTTTCCTTGACCCTGCTTCCCGCCCTCATCGCGGCAGGGCATCGAATGCGTCCTCGAACAGAGGAGACAGATCAACAAACCAATTGCTAGGAGGTATTGCCATGAAGAGATTGTTTGTCTTTGGTTTGCTGCTACTGTTGGCCAGCAGCAACGCGGGAGCATCGGGAGATGGGATCTTAGCCCGGTTGGATGAGACCATGCAAAGCAGCAGCCGGGAGGTCGTGCAGCAGATGACCCTCATCAACGCTAAAGGGCAAGAGCGCACCCGCCAAATCCAAATGTGGAGCAGCCGGGGAGAGACGGATCGAATGCTGGTTCGCTTTCTTGCCCCGGCGGATGTGGCCGGCACAGGGCTCTTGTCCGTTGGCGATGACATGTGGTTGTACCTGCCCGCCCTCGGCCGGGTGCGGCGCATCGCCGGCCATGCCAAGAAGGGAAGCTTCATGGGGACCGATCTTTCCTATGAGGATATGGAGGAGCTTGGCAGGACCGGTTTTGCCGCGGGCTACAGATCGGAGCTAATAAGGACGGAAAAGGAGTCCTATCTGCTCCGCTTAACCCCCCGGGGCCAAGACAGGGGTTATCGGCACCTGGAGATGCAAGTCTGCCGGGAGCGGTTCCTCCCCCTGCGCATCGAGTACTATGCTCCCGATGGCTCCTTGGCCAAAGTCCTCACCACCATGGCTTTTACAGAGGTCCAAGGCCGTCCAACGGCGGGCAAGCTGGTCATGGAGGATGTAGTCAAGGGAAGCAAGACCATTTTGGAGCAGTTGAAGGTAGACTTCGAACCGGACATCGACGACGACATCTTCTCCACTCGCTACCTGGAAAGGGGCCGATAAGGATGAAAAGGGTCTTTTGCCTGTTGGCTTGCTTGCTTCTTTTCAGCCTTCCTGTGGGAGGCTGGGGCGGCCAATTGACGACCAGGCTGGAACTTGACCTAGACTTTCCCCATCAACTTTCCCATTCCACCTGGGGGCTCATCACCATGGCCGACCGGGGGGCCCGTCTGAGCCTTTTCTTTCGCCAGGGGGACGAGCTTGCTTGGCGGCTCGATGAGGCTTATGTGGACTTGCGGCAAGGGGGGCTGGACCTGCGCATCGGCAAGCAGCGTATGGCCTGGGGAACGGCCCTGCAGATCAACCCCACCGATGTCCTAAACCCCATCGACGTCGAGGATCCAATGGGGGATAAGCTGCCTATCTGGGCCCTCCTGGGCGATTATTACCTCCCGGGCGACTGGAAAATCACCGGCGTCTACATACCATATCTCCAGCCGGCCCAAGAGGTTCTGCCCACCACTCCCCCAACCAAAGCTCCCTTGCCCGACAAGACCTTCGCCAACGGAGAGTATGCCTTGAAAATCACCCGTTTTGGCCTGGGATCCTTTGATTATTCCCTCAGCTACTTCAACGGTTGGGAGCGCTTCCCCCATCCAGGCGGCTTTCGGCCTTTGGAGGCCTTCGGATTAGATCTAGCAGGGGCCCTGGGCGATCTTGGCCTTTGGGCCGAGGCTCAGCTGGCCCGGCCCACCCCGGGGGAGGACTTTCTTCACTTCATCGTCGGCGGCGACTATCGCTTGGATAACGGCCTGTATCTCGCCGCCCAGTATTACTACCGGGACGGAGAGGACTTTCTGCAGGGGGCCTTGGAAAAGGACCTGGGGCTGCACAAGTTCAAACTAGGCGCCCTTTACAACCTCGATCAAGGAGCCTTTGCCCTCATGCCCTCCATCGTTTTCTCCCTGGCCGATGCCACCAGCTTCACGGCCGGCGTTAGATATGTCCATACGGACAATTTGGGGCTGCCGGGGCTGGACAGAGGGGGCAAGTGGGGTTATGGCGAACTGGAGTACCGCTTTTAGGCTGCGCAAACAAAGAAAACCAGAGGGACCTGCCGGCCTCTGGAGAACGGTCTAAAGTCATGGTGGCCCCGGGGTGACTCGAACACCCGACACATGGTTTAGGAAACCATTGCTCTATCCGCTGAGCTACGGGGCCCCTTTGCAAAGATATCTTAGCACGAAGGATGGCCAACGTCAAGTCGAAGGGGCGCTCTCCTCAAAAGGCAAAGCCGGTGCCTAGATAGACTCGCCAAGGATCATCTTCATTATCTAGAGCCCGACCTAGCCCCACCCGCCATTGGCTGGCGAATTGATTATACCATACCTGCCGGATCACTAATTCCACCCCGAGGGACCTTTTCCAGGAGGGCTCCTCTTGATTCCACGCGGCCCCGGCTTCAGCAAAGAAAACCAGGGTGACCCGGTCCCAGATGCCCCGGTGGATCTCCCACAAAAGCTGGCGCCATTCCAAGCTGGCCCGGAGCACCTTATCGCCAGAGGCAAAATCCTCCGGGTAGGCCCTTAGGGCATAATCCCTCATGTCGCCGCTACCAAGGCCTCCCAGGGAGAAAAAGTCTTCGCGGTCGGCCAAGGCCCCTCCGACCCGCAAAGCCAGATCGCAGCCCTTGGGCAGATCGAGAACCCAACTGCCCTCCCCAGCCCCAAAGAAGACGTCCCCATCCACCACGGCCTTTCCTCCGTAAAGGCCGGTCGACTGCTCCAAGCGCCAGCTTCGGCCGCCGGTGAGGGATGAGCTGGCAAGCCCCCCCAGGAACAAGGATGACCTTTCCGACTCACTGTCAGTAATCTCCCACAGGCACCTGCCTCCCACCAGGAGGCTTTGGCGAACCAAGGGATCAACCACCAGGGGGATCTCTAGATCCACCCTCACATCCCGCTCCCTGGGGGCATCCTCTTCCGCGGAAGAGTAGCCGTCGTTTAGGGCCAGGCCCAAGGTGGGACTCCCTTCCGGACCAAAGGAGCGGACATACTGAACGGAGTAGCCAATTGGGGCATCGCCAAATCCAACTCGCCAGCTAAGAGCATAATGCTGCCGATACAACGGGTCGGAGGCGGCAGTGCTCAGGCCCACCTGGGTCCCCCCGGGCGCCGCAACCAGAGTTGGCCACCAAAAGGGGGGCATCATCCACCGCCATGGTTGGTAAGGTGCTGCCGAAAGCTCCGGCTGCCCCTCCCCAGGGCCGAGGGCCCTCCCTTGGCCTGCCAGCCGCAGGGGCATTGAACCTGCCCTGCGGCCTGGGGATGGTTCTAACCGGTAAAGATCGTAACCTCCCCCGTGATAGCCCCGATAAATGATCTCGCCGGAGGGAGACGGAGCCGCCTCAAACGCGCCGGTCAACGTGTTTGTCAGCTGCCATAGCTCTCCCGTGACAGGGTCGAGGGTATAAAGATTGTATACCCCATCCCGGTCGGAACTGAAGAGGATTCCATCCTCGGACCAAGTGGGGCTCAGGCAGACTCCTTCATTCCCGAACAGGTGCCAGCTTTCCCCACTGAGGTCAATGAGCAAAATGCCGCCGCCCTCGGGCGTCCAGACCCCCGCGATCAGCCCGGCCCCCGTTGGACTCCAGTCGAGTCCCGA
>JAAYLE010000071.1 GCA_012522085.1 Bacillota bacterium
GAACAACAGGCCCGGGCCGATGAGCTGGCCCAGGAGATCGAGGCCATGGCCCAGGAGCTGAATTCGATGATGGTCCAGCGGGATGAAGCCCAAACGGAGCTGGAAGAGGCTCGGGCGGAGAAGGAGCGGGTGGTGGCCGAATATCTGAAGGCCGAGCAGGAGCTGGAGTTTGCCCAGTCTAGGGTGGAGAACCTCAAGGAGATCAGCGCCAAGATCCAGGACCGGGTCGATGAGCTGGAGGCCACCGAGGCCAATTTGAACGAAAAGATCGTCCTCCTCTGGGAGGCCTACCAGAAGCTCGATGAGACCTATCAGAAGCAAACGGAGCGGATGCGTTTTGGGAACGTGGCCTACCGGGCGGGGGAGATCATCCTGGCCGCCGTGTTCAATGGGGGCAACCCCCTGGCCCAGACGGAAAGCGATCTATTGGAGTTCTTGATGCTCGTCAACCGGACCGCCTTGGAGCGGGGCGCCAAGATCCAGGGCAAACCGAATTATGCTTTGCAGATGATCTCCCAGGAGCACTTTGATAAGACGGCCCAGCTCATCGCCGGCGGGGAGGGCAAGTACGTCGTTCGGGCCGTGTCCAGCGGCAATACCCTCCTCGGGGAGCCGGTGGTGGTCCACTTCGAGGTCATTCCCGACAAGCTCGTTTTCAAAGCCGGCGAGGTGATCGCCGCGGAAGTCATCGATGTCAGCCAGGGTCCCATCGAGGATCAGATCCTCCAGATGCTCCGCCGGGTTAACGAAATCGCCATCGAACGGGGCATGATCACCGACCCCGACGGGCTGTTGGGGCAAACCAGCGGGCAAGACTTCCTGGAGACCGTCACCAAGGTCAAGCTGGAGAAAAAGCCCCTGCGGGTCATTGCCAAGGCCGCGGAGGATACCTATGCCGCGGTTGGGCCTTTGAAGATCACGCTGCTGGTGGAAGAGCCCTGATATAGCAGAAACTACAGCTTATCTTCCGCAGGATCAGGGGCCTCCATGACGAAGTGTAAAGGGGCCCTGAAAGAGACTAGCTGATGCAGTACAGATGTGGTTTAGATACAGCTTAAGCTGCAGCAATCAATTTGCAATAGGGCCGGGGGCCGCGCTAGGGCGGCCCCTCGCTTTTTGGAGGAACCCGATGCGACTCCTGGCCATCATCCTGATTTTATCCACCGGTCTTGCCTGGGCGAGCCCCCTCGCTGAGCTGCCCGACTCCCACTGGGCCTACGGAGCCCTCAGGCGCCTCGAAGGCGCAAGCCTCCTGGATGAACCCTTGCTCAGCGGACTCACTCGCTACGAAGCGGCGATGAAGGTCGTCCAGGCCGAAGCGGAGCTCCAGCGCATCCCCCCCGATCGGAGCGATGCCCTCCTCCATCAGCTGATTCTCTCCTACCTGCAGGAAGGAAATACTTTCATCCTCACCGAGGGAACATCCATGGAGGGCAGGGCCCGCATCCTCAGCATGGATCTTCTCAACTTGCGGGAAGAGTTCGCCGAGGAGCTCGCCGTCCTCGATCCCCCTGCATCCCCAGTCGAAGACATCCTCACCGCCCTATCCCGCCTGGAAGAGCCGACAGAACCCCGGGAAGTGGCCCTCGACGATCTGACCCAGGAGGTCACCGGCCAGGTCTGGTCGTTGGAGGCTAACCTGGACTTGCAGGAACCGCCAGCCCCTCAGGCGAACATGATCCCAGCAAGCGATCCGGTGGACTTTGATGATCTGCAGCAAAGCCGGGGCGCCTTCGAGCTTCAGGAGTGGGATGAGCAGTCCCCTGCCATCGGCGCCGCCCTATCCGATTACAAGCTGGTTGATTTTTCCGGCATGGAACGTTTGTCTGCCGAGATGCGCATCCGCTTCTGACCCGTCCTACCGGTAAGTTATGGCAAGCCGCAAAGCCCATCTCAATGGGGCTTATCCTACCAAAAATACTTTGCTATTTTAACCGCTTCAGGGAGGAATTGTCCCCCAAGAGACGAATAAATCCAA
>JAAYLE010000008.1 GCA_012522085.1 Bacillota bacterium
ATTGGTCTGTCGCGGATGGAGCGGGTCGTCCGGGAGCGGATGACCATCCAAGATGTGGACATTATTACCCCCCAAGCGTTGATCAACATCCGCCCGGTGGTGGCGGCCATCAAAGAGTTCTTCGGCTCAAGCCAACTTTCCCAGTTCATGGATCAGACCAACCCCTTGGCGGAGCTGACCCATAAGCGAAGGCTGAGCGCTTTGGGTCCCGGGGGACTGAGCCGGGAGCGGGCAGGCTTTGAAGTCCGGGACGTGCACCACTCCCACTATGGCCGGATGTGTCCCATTGAGACCCCGGAGGGTCCCAACATTGGGCTCATCGGCTCCTTGTGCACCTACGCCCGGATCAATGACTACGGGTTCATCGAAACCCCTTATCGTCGGGTGGTCGACGGTCAAGTGACCGACGAGATCGTTTATCTCACTGCCGACGAAGAGGACAACTACGTGGTGGCCCAGGCCAATGAGCCCCTCGATGATGAAGGGAGATTTGTCAACAGCCGGGTGGCAGCCCGCTATAAGGACCAAATCCTCATTGTGCCTGTCGAAGAGGTCGACTATGTCGACGTTTCTCCCAAACAAATCGTTAGTATTGCCACCGCCCTGATTCCTTTCCTGGAAAATGACGATGCCAGCCGGGCTCTGATGGGGGCCAACATGCAGCGGCAGGCCGTCCCTTTGCTTAAGGCGGAGGCCCCGCTCGTCGGCACGGGGATGGAATACAAAGCGGCCGTCGATTCTGGCGTATGCGTTGTGGCCAGGCATGCGGGGACGGTAGAGAAGGTCACCTCGGACGAGATCCGGATCCGTAGGGAAGACGGGGATGTCGATACCTATCATTTGCTGAAATTCATCCGTTCCAACCAGGGCACCTGCATCAACCAAAGGCCCCGGGTGACCCGCGGTCAATGGGTTGCCGCAGGCGATCTGCTCGCCGATGGACCTTCGACGGACCACGGTGAGCTGGCTCTAGGACGCAACGTCCTGGCGGCCTTCATGCCCTGGGAAGGATACAACTACGAAGATGCCATCCTCATCAGCGAGGAACTCGTTAAGCATGACGTTTTTACTTCCATCCACATCGAAGAGTATGAATGTCAGGCCCGGGATACGAAGCTGGGACCGGAAGAAATTACCCGGGACATCCCCAACGTGGGGGAGGATGTGTTAAAGGATCTAGACGAGATGGGCATCATCCGCATTGGGGCCGAAGTTCGTCCCGGGGACATCCTTGTCGGCAAGGTCACCCCGAAAGGGGAGACGGAGCTGACCGCGGAAGAGCGGCTTCTCCGGGCTATCTTCGGCGAGAAGGCCAGGGAGGTTAGGGATACTTCCCTGAAAGTGCCCCACGGCGAATCGGGCATCGTCGTCGATGTGAAGATTTTCGAGCGGGATGCGGGCGATGAACTGCCGCCGGGGGTGAATCGGCTGGTCCGGGTCTACGTGGCCCAGAAGAAAAAGGTTTCCGAAGGGGACAAGATGGCGGGCCGCCACGGCAACAAGGGCGTCATCGCCAAGATCCTGCCCCAGGAGGATATGCCGTTCTTGGCCGATGGGACCCCGGTGGAGATCGTCCTCAACCCCTTGGGGGTGCCCTCCCGGATGAACCTGGGGCAGGTGCTTGAGACCCACTTGGGCTGGGCGGCCAAGGCCCTTGGGCTGCACATGGCCACCCCTGTTTTCGACGGGGCGACGGAAATGGAGGTCCTGGAGACCCTCAAGAAGGCCGGTTTGCCCGAGGAAGGCAAGACGGTTCTGTATGATGGCCGGTCGGGCGAACCCTTTGACAAACCGGTGACGGTGGGCTACATCTACATGCTCAAACTGGCCCACCTGGTGGATGATAAGATCCATGCCCGGTCGACAGGCCCTTACTCCCTAGTCACCCAGCAGCCTCTAGGGGGCAAGGCCCAGTTCGGCGGTCAGCGCTTCGGCGAGATGGAGGTCTGGGCGCTGGAGGCATATGGCGCCGCCTACACCCTCCAGGAGATCCTGACGGTCAAATCCGACGATGTGGTTGGCCGGGTGAAGACTTACGAGGCCATCGTCAAGGGCGAGAACATCCCCGAACCGGGTGTGCCCGAATCCTTCAAGGTCTTGATCAAAGAGCTGCAAAGCCTTTCTTTGGACGTACGGGTCTTGACGGAAGAGGCCGATGAGATCGAAATCAAAGAAGAAGAGGAAGACATCAGCGAAATGGCCCGCGAGCTGGGCATTGATATTCACGGTCGGGACGAAGAAGAGGAGGATGAACCCTCTGCTGAGGACGAAGAAGAGTTGGACGATGAAGATGTTTTTGACGATGAAGAGGAGGACTTGGAACTGGATGAGGATCTGGTCGACGACTTAGAAGATCTTTAGCGATGGGGGGCCTAAAGGCCCGAGCAGGTTGTAGGTCTAAAACGGGTAGAAGGGGGAACGACCCTTGTTGGACGCTAACAACTTCGACCGGATTCGAATCGGATTAGCATCGCCGGAGCAAATCAGAGCTTGGTCCAGCGGTGAAGTGAAAAAACCAGAGACCATCAATTACCGCACCTTGAAGCCTGAGCGGGAGGGCCTCTTTTGTGAGAAGATCTTCGGACCTTCCCGGGACTGGGAGTGCCACTGCGGCAAGTACAAGCGGGTGCGCTACAAGGGCATCGTTTGTGATCGCTGCGGTGTTGAAGTGACCAGGGCCAAGGTGCGTCGGGAGCGGATGGGACACATTGAACTGGCGGCCCCGGTATCCCACATTTGGTATTTCAAAGGGATCCCCAGCCGCATGGGGCATATCTTGGACATGTCTCCCCGGGCCTTGGAGCGCGTCCTCTATTTCGCATCATATGTGGTTGTCGACCCGGGGAACACCCCGCTGACGAAAAAACAGCTGCTCAGTGAGTCCGAATACAGGGAGTACCGGGAAAAGTACGGTGATGAGTTCAAGGCCGGTATGGGGGCCGAAACCATCAAAAAGCTGTTGGAAGAGCTGGATTTGGATGAGATGGCCCGGGAGCTGCGGGAGGAAATCGCCAGCTCCGGCGGGCAGCGAAGAAACCGGGCCCTGCGCCGTCTGGAGGTAGTTGAGGGCCTTCGCAAATCGGGGAATCGGCCCGAGTGGATGATCCTCGAAGTCATCCCGGTGATTCCCCCCGAACTACGGCCCATGGTCCAGCTCGACGGCGGTCGGTTTGCCACCTCCGATCTGAACGATCTTTACCGCCGGGTCATCAATCGCAATAATCGGCTGAAGCGCTTGCTCGAGCTTGGCGCGCCCGATATCATCGTGCGCAACGAAAAACGCATGCTCCAGGAGGCCGTGGACGCCTTAATCGACAACGGCCGTCGAGGCCGGCCGGTGACCGGACCGGGGAACCGCCCCCTCAAATCCTTGAGCGACATGCTGAAGGGAAAACAAGGTCGCTTCCGCCAGAACCTATTGGGCAAGCGGGTGGACTACTCGGGCCGGTCGGTCATCGTGGTCGGTCCCCAGCTAAAGATGCATCAGTGCGGCTTGCCGCGGGAGATGGCCCTGGAGCTGTTTAAGCCCTTTGTCATGAAGAAGCTGGTGGACAAGGGCTTCGCCCACAACATCAAGAGCGCCAAGCGGATGGTCGAACGGGTGCGGCCGGAGGTTTGGGACGTCTTGGAAGAAGTGATCAAGGACCACCCGGTCCTGCTCAACCGGGCGCCCACCTTGCACCGTCTCGGCATTCAGGCCTTCGAGCCGGTCCTCGTTGAGGGCAGGGCCATCCAGATCCACCCATTAGTCTGCGCCGCTTACAATGCTGACTTTGACGGCGACCAGATGGCGGTGCACGTGCCCTTGTCCGCAGAGGCCCAAGCGGAGGCCAGGACCTTGATGCTCTCCGTCCATAACCTGCTCTTGCCGGCAAGCGGCAGGCCCGTCACCACTCCCACCCAGGACATGGTCATCGGAATTTACTATCTGACCCAGATCCGGGATGGGGCCAAGGGCGAGGGGAAGGTCTTCGCGGATGTCAACGAGGTCCGCATGGCTTATGATAAAGGCTATGTAGAGCTCCACGCCAAGGTCAAGATCCGCATGCACGGCAGGCTGGTGGAGACGACCCCGGGGCGCATCTTCTTCAACGAGATCATCCCCGAGGAGCTTGGCTTTTACAACAAGGTCATCGACCGGAGGGAGCTTGGTCGGATCGTGGACCGGCTGTTCCGCAAGTATGGGAACACCCACACGGCCAGGGTCCTCGACGATATCAAGAATCTAGGCTTTAGGTTTGCCACCCGCTCCGGCACTACGGTGGGCATCACCGATGTGACTATCCCGCCGGAGAAGAAGAAAATAGTGGCCGATGCCGAAAAGCAAGTAGAGCTGGTTGAGCAGCAGCATCGGCGAGGACTATTGACCTCCGAGGAGCGGTACCAGCGGATCTGCGACATCTGGACGAAGGCCAAGGAAGAGATCACCGCCAAGATGATCGAAGGAATGGACAACTTCAATCCTGTCTACATGATGGCCACTTCCGGGGCCCGGGGCAATGAGTCCCAGCTCAGCCAGCTGGCCGGCATGCGGGGTCTGGTGACCGACCCGACGGGCAAGACCATCGAAATCCCCATCAAGGGCAATTTCCGCGAAGGCTTGACCGTCCTAGAATACTTCATTTCCACCCACGGCACCCGGAAGGGTCTTGCCGACACGGCCCTGCGGACCGCGGACTCCGGCTATCTGACCCGTCGTCTGGTGGACGTGTGTCAGGACGTCATCGTTCGGGAGCACGACTGCGGCACGGAGGACGGCATCATGATTACCGCGCTGAAAGAGGTCAGCGGCGGCGTGGAAGAGATCATCGAACCCTTGCGGGAGCGTTTGGCTGGCCGGGTGGCTGCCGAGACCGTCAGACACCCCGAGACAGGGGAGATCCTCGTCGAACGCAATCAGCTCATCGATGAGGAAATGGCGGCGATGATTGAAGAAGCCGGCATCGAAGGAGTGAAGATGCGCTCGGTCCTCACCTGTCGGACCCGCTACGGGGTGTGCGTAGCCTGCTATGGTCGGAACCTGGCCACAGGCCGCCCGGTGGAGGTTGGGGAGGCAGTCGGCATCATTGCTGCCCAGTCCATCGGTGAACCTGGCACCCAGCTGACCATGCGCACCTTCCATACGGGCGGTGTGGCCGGCGAGGACATTACCGCGGGTCTGCCCAGGGTGGAAGAGCTCTTTGAAGCCCGCAAACCCAAAGGGGAGGCCATCATCACCGATATCGACGGCGTTGCCCAGATTGTGGAAAGCAAAGGCGTGCGTAAAGTCATCGTCCGGGGTGAAGATGAGGAGAAAAGCTATAATATCCCCTACGGGGCGCGGCTTCGCATCCGCGACGGAGCAGTCCTATCCGTGGGCGATCGGATCACTGAAGGTCCCATCAATCCCCATGACATCCTGCGGGTGAAGGGAGTCCGGGGCGTTCAGCAGTATCTAGTCCAAGAGGTGCAAGAGGTTTACCGCTCCCAAGGGGTGGACATCAACGACAAGCACATCGAAGTCGTCGTCCGTCAGATGACCCGCCGGGTGAAGGTTGAGGATCCAGGGGATACGGAGCTGCTGCCCGGTGGAATGGTGGATCTGTTCGAACTGGAGGAAGAGAACGCCCGGGTAGTCGAACACGGCGGGAGCCCCGCAGTGGCCCAACCGGCTCTCCTTGGCATTACCAAGGCTTCCCTGGCCACCGACAGCTTCCTGTCGGCGGCATCCTTCCAGGAGACGACGCGGGTGCTCACCGATGCGGCCATTAAAGGCAAGACCGATCCTTTGCTGGGGCTTAAGGAAAACGTCATCATCGGCAAGTTGATCCCTGCCGGTACCGGCATGTCCCGTTATCGCAACATCAAGGTCTATCCGGTGGAAGAGGCGGCTTATTCAGCCAGCGACAATGCCGAACTAGTGGAGGAAGCAGCGACGGTGGAAGTAAATTAGTGGATGCCCTGGCGCCTTCCTTGACACACCGGGTGAGGGGTGTTACAATTTCAGGGTGTGTGGTGCCAGGGCTCGCCTTTTCAAGGAGGTGCCCGCCATGCCCGGGAGGATACGGGCGACGAAGAAGCGTGCGGTAGGCAGCAAGCAGACTGCCAGAGCCATCGAAGAGGGCGCCGCCGTCCTGGTCTATGTGGCCAGGGATGCGGCAGGGTGGGTCATCGACCCCATTATCGAGGCTTGCACTGCCAAAGGCATTGAATTGGTATATGTAGATACGATGCGGGAACTCGGGGAAGCTTGTGGCATCGATGTGGGGGCAGCTTCGGCTGCAGTATTGAAATAGGGAAGATAAAGTAGAAGGGAGGTATGAGGATGCCAACTGTTAATCAGCTAATCCGTAAAGGCAGAAAGCCCATCCGCAAAAAAAGTGGTGCACCTGCCCTGCAATACATTCAAAACACCCTAAAAGGGCAGACACTAAGGACAGGCGGCTCCCCACAGAAGAGGGGTGTATGCGTCAGGGTATCGGCGATTACCCCTAAGAAGCCGAATTCCGCATTGCGGAAAGTGGCCAGGGTGAGGCTGACCAATGGGATCGAGGTCACCAGCTACATCCCTGGGGAGGGCCATAACCTGCAGGAACACTCGGTGGTATTGATTAGGGGCGGCAGGGTGAAGGACTTGCCTGGCGTGCGGTACCACGTAATCCGTGGCACCTTGGATGCGGCGGGAGTGGCCGATCGCCGGCAGGGTCGCTCCAAGTATGGTGCCAAGCGGCCCAAGTAAGTGACAAAGGAGGGACGTGGATGCCGCGCAGGGGTAATATACCGAAACGAGAAAATGCACCCGATGCTGTCTACGGCAGCGTGATGGTGACCAAGCTGATCAACAACGTCATGCTGGACGGAAAGAAGAGCTTGGCCGAAAAGATTGTGTATGAAGCCCTGGAGACTGTGCGGGAAAAGACGGGCAAGGATCCCGCTGAGCTGTTGGACCAGGCCATGAAAAACATTATGCCTGTCTTGGAGGTTAGACCGAGGCGGGTGGGCGGTGCAACTTACCAGGTGCCGGTCGAAGTTAGGCCTGAACGACGGGTGTCCCTGGGACTACGCTGGCTGGTCCGGTTCGCACAGGCTAGGGGAGAAAAGACGATGGTGGAGAAGCTGGCGGGAGAAATGATGGATGCCGCCAACGGCACTGGCGGGGCCGTTCGCCGACGGGAGGAAACCCATCGCATGGCCGAGGCCAACAAGGCTTTCGCCCACTATCGTTGGTAGCGAGTACTGGTTATCCAGTCCGGGTGACACTCTACAGGAGGGAACAAAGTGGCCAGGGAATTTGCCCTTGACAAAATTCGCAACATAGGTATTATGGCCCATATCGATGCGGGCAAGACAACCACCACCGAGCGGATCCTATTCTACACCGGCCGGGTGCATCGGCTCGGGGAGGTCCACGACGGTGCGGCCACCATGGACTGGATGATCCAGGAAAGGGAACGGGGGATCACCATTACCTCCGCCGCAACGACATGTCATTGGAAGAATCATCGTATCAACATTATCGACACGCCCGGACACGTGGACTTCACCGTGGAGGTGGAAAGGTCCCTGCGGGTGCTGGATGGCGCCGTCGCCGTCTTTTGTGCCGTGGGTGGAGTAGAGCCCCAATCGGAGACGGTGTGGCGACAGGCGGATAAGTACGGGGTGCCCCGGATCGCCTTCGTCAACAAGATGGACCGGGTAGGCGCCGACTTTGGCCGGGTAGTAGCCATGATCAGGGATCGGCTCCAAAGCAACGCCATTCCCGTTCAGCTGCCCGTCGGCAGCGAAGATCATTTCACGGGGATGGTGGACCTGGTGCGGATGCGGACCATCAAGTACGTGGATGATCTAGGCACTGAGAGCCTGGAGACGGAAATCCCCCCGGAGCTGGCCGATGAGGCGGCTAAAGCCCGGGAGGAGCTCCTGGAAGCGGTGGCTGAATTCGACGAAGAGCTGTTGGTCAAGTATTTGGAAGGGGAGGAAATCGCCCCGGAAGACATCCGCCGCGCCTTGCGGAAAGCCACCTTGGCAACGGATTTAGTGCCGGTGTTTTGCGGCTCGGCCTTCAAGAACAAGGGGGTCCAGCCTCTCCTTGACGGAGTGGTGGACTACTTGCCATCGCCGCTGGATATGCCGCCGGTGGAAGGCATGGGACCCGATGGAAACAAGGTCCTTTGTCCCCCTTCGGATGATGCGCCCTTTACCGCGTTGGCCTTCAAGATCATGGCTGATCCCTACGTTGGGAAGCTCGCGTACTTTCGGGTCTACTCGGGAGTCCTAAAGAGCGGCTCTTATGTGTACAACGCCACCAAAGGCAAGAAAGAGCGGATCGGGCGCCTGCTGCAGATGCATGCCAACCACCGGGCGGAGATAGATGAGGTGCATGCCGGCGAGATCGCTGCGGCTGTCGGTTTGAAGAACACCTCGACGGGTGATACCCTCTGCAGCGAAGATCAGCCGGTGGTCTTGGAAGCTTTGAGATTCCCCACCCCGGTGATTTCCCGGGCCATCGAGCCGAAGACGAAGGCCGATCAAGACAAACTGAGCATCGCCCTGGCTCGGCTGGTGGAGGAAGACCCGACCTTCCACGTCCACACCGATGAAGAGACGGGGCAGACCATCATCGAAGGGATGGGCGAGCTCCACTTGGAAATCGTCGTCGACCGTCTCTTGCGGGAAGGACGGGTGGAAGCCAATGTGGGCAAGCCCCAGGTTGCTTACCGGGAGACGATCGCCAAGCCGGTCAAAATTGAGGGCAGGTTTGTGCGTCAGACAGGCGGACGGGGCCAGTATGGGCATGTAGTCTTGGAAATCGAGCCTAGGGAGCGGGGAGCTGGCAACCTGTTCGAAAGCAAGGTCGTGGGGGGCGCTGTGCCCAAAGAGTATATCCCAGCAGTTGAGGCCGGCGTCAATGAGGCGCTGCTCAATGGGGTCCTGGCCGGCTACCCTGTTGTGGACGTCCTCGTGCGCTTGGTGGATGGTTCGTATCACGAAGTGGACTCTTCGGAGCTGGCCTTTAAGATTGCAGCATCCATCGGTATTAAAGATGGATTGCAAAAGGGCGGCTCGGTGCTCTTAGAGCCCATCATGAAAGTGGAAATAGGCACTCCCGATGATTTTCTGGGAGATGTCTGCGGGGATATTAACGCCCGGCGGGGTCGGATCGAAGGCATGGAGAGTCGAGGCAAGACCCAGATCGTGCGGGCGGTGGCGCCCCTGGCGGAGATGTTTGGCTATGCTACCGACTTGCGCTCCATGACCCAGGGTCGGGCCCACTACGTGATGCGGTTTGATCATTACGAAGAAGTGCCGGCGAATGTGGCCCAAGCAATCGTGGCTCGGGAAGGTTATAGTTAACCATTAGAGGAGGAGATGAAAAATGGCTAAGCAGAAGTTTGAAAGGACCAAGCCTCACGTTAACGTAGGGACCATCGGGCACGTAGACCACGGCAAGACTACGTTGACCGCCGCCATCACTTTGGCTTTGTCCAAGTCCGGTGGAGCGCAAGTGAAAAAGTATGATGAGATCGACA
>JAAYLE010000072.1 GCA_012522085.1 Bacillota bacterium
CCGGGAGAATTGCTCATGAATCCGCTGTATGGACCTTAAGTGGTCCCGGGACAGTTTGCTGGGCTGCTTAAAATCATACACAGATGGAGCAGCATCTAAACCATAGACTGGTTCCGCCACCTCGCTTGGCTGCTCCCTGGCAAGGAGAAGCAACTGATCGATCTCATCCTGTGAGAGAATATCGCTCATGACCTTCACCTATACTGGTTAGTCTTCTTCACCACTTGCGGCGAGTTCCACCTGGGTCTGAAGTTGGATCTCTTCTTGAGTGCTTAGGATCTTGTTCACTTCCAACAAGATCAGGAGCCGGTCATCGATCTTGCCCACGCCCTGCAAGAACTCCGCCTTCAATCCAGCGATGCTGCGGGGGGCATCTTCGATCTGACTGCCGTCGATCCGCAATACCTCCGTCACCGAATCGACCAACAACCCCGCCACCGTGCCGGCGATTTCAACGACGATGATTCTGCTGTCTCGATCGATTTCTCTTGCATCTACGTTGAAGCGTGTGCGCAGATCCAAAACGGGGATAATTTCGCCGCGTAGGTTGATGACTCCCCGGATGAACTCGGGTGTATGAGGTAGACGGGTGATCTCCCTCGGCTTGATGATCTCTTTTACTTGATTGATCTCGATGCCGAATTCCTCAGTTGCCAGCGTAAACACGACTAACTGTCTTTCGCTTGTTTGCTTCTTTTCGGCCGCCTGTGCCAACGACAGTACCCTCCCCTCCTTGGAGATTATAGGGCTTCTTTACTATAATCGCACAATATGGGCTGCTCCTTAAGGAGTCACCGGTCCTACCCAGTATAGCATATTTTCCCACTTGGCCAAAAGGGGCTGCTAGTAGCTTCGCCCCAAAGGCAGGTTTTCCCTTTAGAAGAAGGGAGGACTTGGACATACTAAGACGGTCCCAGGTTAGGGAGGTGGACTTGCTTGAGGATTTTGCATTTGACCCGGCCCGCGGCGGGAGGCATGCGGGAATACATTGTGACTCTCCTGGAAGCTTTGGCCAAGAGGGACTACCAGCTCCATTTAGCCGGACCCGTCGCCGAATGGGACCGATCCCGCCTCCAGGGAGTGGAGATCCTCCCTTTGGATGTTGGACCGTCGGTCCAATGGGAGGAGTTGGGGCTTGCTTGGCGGCTCAGCACGTTCATGCAACGGGAAAGGATCGAGCTTTGCCATGCCCATGGTTACAGAGCTGGCCTCCTGGCGCGGCTTGCGGGGGCAATGGCGGGAGTGCGAGTGATTGTCACTTTCCACAACTTTCTGCCCCCGAAGTGGCAGCGCTCCCTTTACTGGTGGTTGGAGCGGATCATGGGGCCTTGGCCTGTCGTCAGAGTGGCCGTTTGTGAGGCCATTCGGCATCACTACGCTCACGCCATGGGCATTTCCCCCGGTCTAATCAACGTTGTTCCCCCCGGTCTCAACTGGAGCACCCGCTTGCCCGCTTCAGGGTCGAAGCTTGCCCTTCGCGCCGGAATCGGCCTTGGACCTTCAGATCTCGTCCTCATCACCTTGGCCAGGCTAATTCCGGCTAAAGGCGTCCAGTATCTTCTCCAGGCCATATCTCGGCTGGGCCGCAGTTTTCCAACTTTGAAACTAGTCATCTGCGGTGACGGTCCGTTCAAAGGGATCCTCCTGGAGTTGGCTGAGAAGCTCGGTCTGTCATCGAAAGTGATTTTCACCGGCTTTCGGACCGATGCCCTCAGCCTCCTCCAAGCTGCTGACATGTTCGTTCTTCCCTCCCTGAGTGAAGGTCTGCCTCTGTCCATCTTAGAGGCCATGGCCCTCGGCAAGCCGGTCGTGGCCACCCGAGTAGGGGGAATCCCGGAAGTCATCGATCACGGCAAGACTGGCTGGCTCGTTCCGCCGGGAAATGCCGGGGCCTTAGCCGCGACTTTGCAAAGGGCCCTTAGTGGAGGGGCGGCAACCCTCATGATGGCCCAACGGGCTCGTCAGACTGTTTTGCGCCGCTTCTCAATCGATGAGACGGTCAACAGTTGGCGGAGGTTGTATGAAGGTGTGCCGACTCTTGGGGAGGTTGTCCCCCTTGAACGCTCCTAGGACTATTCTCGCCTTAATACTGCTCCTGGTGCTCAGCACCCCCGCCTCGTCTCAAGCCATCGCGGTGTTGGTCGATGCGCTGGATTTGGATGAAATGGCATCCCTTGAGCTGCCAGGACTAGACAAGTGGTTAGCAACGGGAGCCGTCGGTCTGATGAATTGCCGCACGGCTGGTCGCGGCACCCCAACGAACGGGGCCTTGAGCTTAGGAGTCGGTGCTCGGGCGCGAACGGGAAGCCTAGGGGGGTCTTCCTTCAATGAAGGAGAGCACGCAGAGGGGTTCCCGGCGGGCAAGTTGGCCCGTCAGCTGATGGGCATCGTCCCTCCGCCCGGGTCCATTGTCCATCTGGCCCTCAACCAGACCATTGCGGCTAATCAAGGGCTAGGATATGAGGTGGAGGTTGGGCTCCTGGGAGAAGCCTTGCGACAAGGGGGCATTTGCACATGGACCATCGGGAGCGGCGATGCGCCCGGAGTCTATTCGCGTCCAGGCGCTCTCGTGGCCATGGATCGAAACGGACTGGTCTGCGGCGGCGACGTTGGCCGGACCCTGCTGATTAGGGACGATCCCGATTGGCCCTATGGGTGGCGGACCGACTACCGAGCCTTGGCTGACCGGCTGCGGGAGGGTTTGGCCAAGGCCGAGTTTATCGTCGTCTACTTAGGCGACTTGGCCCGGCTGGAGTCGCACCGGGATCTTTTTCTGCCTGAGCAGCTGGCGGCCTTTCGCCGGCTGGCGATGGCCCGCATCGATGCTTTCCTCGACGAACTGTGGGACATGACCTCAACTTCCGATCCATTAGTGACCATCCTTGCTCCCAGCCCCACGGCAGCAAGTGCGGGCCGAAACCACCTGCTGACCCCCATCATCGTCCATTCTCCTCAGCATCGGGGGCTGCTTTCCTCACCAACGACCCGTCGAGAAGGGTTGGTGACGAATATGGATTTCGCCCCAACGATCCTGGACTGGTTTCACCTGGCAGTCCCTTCATCCTTGCCCGGCGGATCGATGATGAGTACTCCCCATCCGGATCCTTTGGGCGCCCTTGGTCAGCTATGGGCTCGGGTGAAGGCTACCTATGATCAACGCCTGCCGATTCTGAAGAACTACGTGATCATCCAGATCCCCATCTACTTGGCCGTGGTCTTGCTCCTTTGGACGACAAAGGTTTCGACCTCTTGGGCTTTAGTCCTCAACGTACTGTTATTATCTCTAATGGCTGTACCGTTAGTTTTGCTCTTGATTGCGGTCCAAGATGAGCTGACGGTTACGGCGGCGATGTTAGTCCTCGGGTCCCTTGCCCTTGGGGTCTTTTTGGGGAGAATGTTCCGGGGGAAAGGCTTTGTGGTCTTAAGCCTCCTTACTGCTGGCGCGATTGCCGGGGACCTGCTGACGGGAAGCACTCGACTCAGCCACTCACTGCTAGGTTATGATCCGATCGTTGGCGCTAGATTCTATGGGATAGGAAATGAATACATGGGGGTTTTCCTAAACTCTGTCCTGGTCGGGATGACCGGCCTGTTCGATCTTTCCCCTCGATTGGCCAAAGCCAGGAGCTCAATTAGCTTTGTCGTGGCTGTAGGTGTGGTGTTCCTCCTGGCCAGTCCGCGCCTTGGGGCTAATGTCGGTGGAACCATGGCGGCAGTAGTCAGTCTTGGCTGGATCTGTTGGCGTCTAAAAGGTAAACCTTTGACCTGGCGAGGGGGACTATTAATCGCTCTTTCTCTAGTCTTGATTCTACTAGTTGCTTTCTGGATCGACGCTCAGGAAAAAGGCAGTCCCTCCCATTTGGGACGCACGGTGTGGCTTATGTCCAGTCGGGGTCCTCGGGCTTTGCTGGAGATAGCCCGCCGGAAGATCATGTTCAACCTGCGGCTGGTTCGCTATACTTACTGGACCAGGGCCCTGGTCACTTCAGTGGCCGTCCTCGCCCTTCTGTCCATCCATCCGCCGCCGCGGGTGCAACGGATCGATGCAGGTCATCCCCATCTTGCCCTAGGTGTGAGGGCGGCCATCATTGCTAGTGCGGCCGCGCTGGTTTGTAATGATTCGGGGGTAGTGGCCGCGGCTACCTCGCTGATCCCCGTTGTACCTACCCTTCTGTACCTGGCCATGCTTGACCATTAAACAGGCCCAAGGCTTCCATTTCCTCCGGCAGGAAAACCGACTCAATGAACAAGTCGTTGACGGTGATCAGATCCACCTCGGTGAGGGTGCCTATCTTCTCTCCCCTAGGATTAAACACCAGGCGCACCACGGGCAGATTGGGGTGCTTATTGTTGACATCGACCACGACGCCAATATGGCCGCTGGTGAGCCTCACCCAGCTGCCAATGGGGTAAATGGCGATAGTGCTAACTAGCGCTTCGACGACCTCAGGTGCAAAAAAGTCACCGCTCATTTCCCGCAGAGTAGCCACCGCCTTCACCGGGGGTATGGCTCCCCGATAGACCCGCTCCGAGGTCATGGCATCAAAACTGTCGGCGACCGCGACGATCTGGGCGTACTTGTGGATTTTGGAGTCTTTCAGTCCTCTAGGGTAGCCTTGCCCTTGAAGACGTTCGTGATGCTGATAGGCGATGTGGGCTATTAGAATACTAAGATCATTATTGTGGCGCAGGATATCGAATCCGTGGGTTGTATGTTTCTTGACCAACTCGAACTCTTCTTCGGTCAAGGGACCAGGCTTTTGCAATACCTCCTTGGGCACCTTCACCTTCCCAATGTCATGGAGGATGGCTCCAACGGCTAAATCCCGCATCTCCAGCTCGTTCAGCTGCAATTTGTGTCCAGTCAGGATCGAAAGGACGCAAACGTTGACGCAATGGCCAAAGGTATAGCTGTCATAGGTGCGGATATCAGTCAAGTTGACCAAAATCCTGGCATTGGCCAACACTTCATCGATGATGTTGATCACCGTATCTTTGATCGCGTCCAGATCTAAGGATTGACCTGTTTGGACATCGTCAAAAGCCTTCCTTAGCTGAGAAATGCTCTTCGCGCGGGTCTCCTCTTTCAACATGTCGGGCAGGACGATGCCTTCAGCCAGGGGAACGTCAATATAGACTGCAGGACAGCCGATCTGCCTGAGCCTGTCGATGAGGGAATCCCTGAGGACTACCCCTCGATTCAGCAGCACACGACCCTCTTGGTCGTAGATCGGCTTGGCAACGACCATTCCGGGCTTTAATTCTTCAAGACGTATGCGTTGCACGAGGTTTCTCTCCTGTTTCCTATTATGGCGCGACCCCATCCCACGGCAAGGTAAGTTGGGTGGTCATGCAGTCGTTGACCGGCTGAAAGGAACGCCGGTGCTCCGGACATGGTCCATAGGCCTTTAGGGCTCTCATGTGCTCTCGGGTGCAGTAGCCTTTATGGCGCGCAAAACCGTATTGGGGGTAGCGCCGGCCCAATTCGAGCATGATGTTGTCCCGAACTACTTTCGCCACGATCGAAGCGGCGGCGATGGACAGACATTTCCCGTCCCCACCTACGATTGCCGTCTGGTCCACGCCTAGGGCGGGCACCTGGTTGCCATCCACTAGGCAATGCTGAGGACGGGGCCGCAGCTTCCCAACAGCCTCCGTCATGGCTTGCCAAGTGGCCCGCAAGATGTTTAGCCGGTCGATGACCTCCCTGTCGACGATCACCACAGCCACATCGGCCGCCGTCTGTTTAATCTGCTCATAAAGCAGCTGCCGTTGTTTGCCCGTCAGCTGCTTGGAATCATTTAGTCCCGCGGGCCGCACCCCAGGAGGAAACATGACGGCAGCTACCACTAAAGGTCCGGCCAAAGCTCCCCTGCCGGCCTCATCGATGCCGGCGACGGGAAAGATTCCTTGTCGGTGCAGCTCCTCCTCTTGCCGTGCCAGCTCTTGAAGCCGGGCTTCCTCTTGCCGCAAGCTGGCTTGACGATGGCGGCAGCACGCGGCTAGCCGTCTTACGGAAACCCGTGGGTCCATCTCCAGCTCAGCGATATCTTGCTCAGTCAGACCAGGTTCCTGATTAATCCACGCCTTGATCTGTTCGACCGTCAGGTGACGCAGTTGCAATTAGACTGTCTCCCATCCAAGGAACTCGTTATTGGTTTCGTTTGCCAAGGCGTCATTCCCTGCCTGGTCCTTCAGTTCGATTCCGCGAATATTGCTGGCTGTCGGATCACGCGGGCTTGAAAGACGGGCCAGTAGACAAACAAGGCTCGACCCACGATGTTCTTGCGGGGCACAAAGCCCACATCGGGGAACCGACTGTCGTCGCTGTTGTTTCTGTTGTCCCCCAAAACAAAATAGCTGTCGGGAGGGACGATCGCGGGGCCGTAAGTGCCGTAAGTTGGACCGTTAATGTAGTTCTCCTCCAAAGGCAAACCATTCAGGTAGACCCGCCTGTCCTTAATGAAGATCTCATCCCCGGGAATACCGATGATCCGTTTAATGAATTTGCGCCGGGGATCGAGGGGATAGCGGAAAACGACTATCTCCCCCCGTTTGGGAGGCCTAAATCGGTAAGATAGTTTCTCGACCAAGAGCCGCTGTCCGTTGTGCAGGCCAGGTTCCATGGAGCTGCCTTGGACTAGGAAGGATTGGGCAATGAAGGTAATAATGATCAGGGCGAGGACGACGGCAGTGACGATGGATTCAACATACTCCCGCAGGACCGACTTATCCAATGACAAGTTCCCTCCCCTTATGGCGACAATTGGGTGACCGGGTCCCACCGGTCACCCCAACAGTCTCTAGCGCCTCTCTTTCAGCCGGGCAGCCTTGCCCCTGCGCTGGCGCAGGTAGTAAAGCTTAGCTCGTCGGACTTTGGCCCGCCGGACTACCTGGATCTCGGCGACGATGGGCGAGTGAACTGGGAAAGTCCGCTCAACCCCGACGCCTTGGGAGATCTTGCGGACAGTGAAGGTCTCGCGAATGCCCGACCCTTGCTTCTTGATGACGGTCCCTTCGAACACTTGAATGCGGCGGCGTTCGCCCTCGACCACATTGACGTGCACCCGAACTGTATCGCCGACGGCGAAGTCGCCCCTGTCAGGCTTTAGCTGTTCTTGCTCCAGGGTGGTAATAATGTCCATGTTTTCACCCCCATTCCTCATCTTCGACTGGGTTCGCCAACAATTCTTCATCTTCTCTGCTTAATTGGATCTGACTCAGCAGATCCGGCCGAAGCTCTCTAGTACGCAGCAGCGACTGCCGCCGCCGCCAGCGCCGTATCTTTTCATGATGGCCGCTAAGGAGCACCTCCGGCACCTTCATGCCTCGAAACTCCTGGGGACGAGTGTAGTGGGGATGCTCAAGCAGTCCGTCGGCAAAGGAATCCTGCTCAGCCGACTCAGGCTCCCCCAAAACTCCTGGAATCAGCCTGGCAACGGCGTCGATGATCACCATTGCCGGCAGCTCCCCCCCCGTAAGCACATAATCCCCGATAGAGACTTTCTCGAAAGGAAGTCCGATGGACACTCTTTCGTCGACCCCTTCGTAATGACCGCATAGGAAAAGGAGCCACGTTTCCTGGGCCAGTTCCTTTGCCAAGGATTGGGAAAAGGGTTGGCCTTGGGGGCACATGAGCAGCATCCGCGGCCCGGTCTTAGCTCCCTTCGTGATTGCCTCCACCGCGGCAAACACCGGTTCCGGCTTCATAATCATCCCAGGTCCTCCGCCATAGGGGACGTCATCGACAACCCGATGCCGATCGTAGGTGAAGTTCCGGATGTCCCAGATGCGCAGCTGCACATAGGCATTGTCCCGGGCTCGCTTGATGATGCTATGGTCAAAAGGCCCGAGGAACATTTCCGGGAAAAGGGTCAGTATGTCGATGCGCACCTTTTCGCCCCCTTCTACAGGAGTCCGGGGATGATCTTGATGATCATCTTGCGCCTCTCCAAATCCATCTCCCGGACGAATTCCCGGGCTGCTGGCACTAGGAACTCCCGGGCAGTGTCCGCATGCTTGATGATGAAACAATCATTGACTCCCGTCAACAAGTAATCTGCCACTTGCCCGAGATAGTTGCCTTCAGTGTCGTAAACCTCAAGTCCCAAGACTTCAAAGATATAATACCGACCTGGGGGCAGAGGCGCAAGTTCCTCCCGGGCTATCTTGATGTACAAACCTCGCAGGGTCTCAGCCCCATCGATGGTGTTTATGCCCGCCAACTTGAGGACGACGAATTGACCATGGAGCCGGACACCTTCGATGTACACCGTTTGGCCGCTATCCGATTCTCCTTCGGCCAATACTACCTGCTCGAGCTCCTTAAATCGCTCCGGGTCGTCGGTCAGGGGCCAGACCCGCACCTCCCCCTTGTTTCCTTGGGGAGCTAGGATTTGCCCGATGCTGATCAGAGCGGCCATGGTCTTAGTCGACAATCTCCACGAAGTAGTTCTTGCCTTGTTTTGTCCCACCGGCCTTGACGACGGTGCGGATAGCCTTGGCGATCCGTCCCTGGCGGCCGATGACTTTGCCCATATCATCCGGGGCTACCCGCAGTTCCAAGACGGTCCCCCGGTCCCGGGGGCATTCAACCACGCTCACCGCTTCGGGGTCGTCCACTAGACTCTTGGCGATGAACTCAACTAGTTCTTTCACATGCTACACCTCCACGGAGGCTCAACCCAATTTCTGCCCGCTCTTTTCCGCTTGGAACTTCTCCATAACGCCCACTTGCTCAAGGAGTCTGCGTGCGGTGTCGGAGGGTTGGGCCCCCTTGCGCAGCCAATCGAGGGCCTTCTCTTCGTCGATTTGAATCTCGACAGGCTCGCTGATGGGATTGTAGTAGCCTAGGCTCTCGATAAAGCGGCCATCCCGCGGGCTGCGGGAGTCGGCCACCACCAACCGGTAAAAGGGCCTTTTCTTAGCTCCCATCCTCCGAAGACGGATCCTAACTGCCATTGCTCCACCTCCTTTACATATCTCAACCCGCCTGAGGGCGGGAATGGTGATCACTGAAAGAAGGACATGAAACCTTTCGTGAATCTCCTCTTGCCTTTGTCCAAAGCCCCAAGCTTTTTCATCAGCTCCCGGGTTTGATGGAATTGTTTCACCAGCCGATTGACATCCTGGACTGTCGTCCCGCTTCCCCGGGCGATGCGCTTGCGGCGGCTGCCGTTGATCAACGATGGATTGCGCCTCTCCTGGGGAGTCATGGAGTTGATGATGGCTTCCACTTTCCGCAGTTGGCTTTCATCCACGTGCAGTCCTTGCAGCTGTTTCGCCCCGGCAAGACCTGGGATCATGCCGATGATCTGGTCTAACGGTCCCATCTTTCTTACCTGGTTCAACTGCTCCAGGAAATCCTCAAAGGTGAACTGGGCGGTGGTCAGCCTCTGTCCAAGGGCTTTCACCTTTTCTTGATCCATGACTTCTTCAGCCTTCTCAATGAGGCTGAGGACATCGCCCATACCGAGGATCCGGGAGGCCATGCGCTCCGGGTGAAAGACCTCCAAATCGGTCAATTTTTCGCCCATGGCCGCGAACTTGATGGGCTTGCCCGTCACCGTGGCGATGGACAAGGCCGCCCCGCCTCGGGCATCGCCGTCAAGTTTTGTCAAGACGACGCCGCCAAGGTCTAGTCGTTCATCGAAGGCCGCGGCCACGTTGACGGCATCTTGACCGGTCATGGCATCAACCACCAGCAGGATCTCGTTGGGTTCCACGGCTTCCTTAATCCCTTCCAACTCCGCCATGAGCTCATCATCGACATGTAGGCGACCCGCCGTGTCCAAGATGATCACATCGTTGCCATGGGAGCGACCGTGTTCGACGGCTGCTTTACAGATATTGACGGGGCTTTGCCCTTGACCCATGTTGAAAACCGGGATGCCGGCACCTTCGCCTAAGACCTGCAGTTGTTTGATGGCTGCCGGCCGGTAGACGTCAGCGGCGACCAGCAAAGGGCGCCTGCCCCGCTTTCCCAGCATTACTGCCAGTTTAGCAGCGGAAGTTGTCTTGCCTGATCCTTGCAAGCCAACGAGCATGATCTTGGTAGGCGGTGTGGACGCCATGGTCAGAGGGCTTGCTTTCCCTCCAAGGAGCTGGGTCAGTTCATCATTGACGACCTTTATCACCTGGTGGCCGGGACTAAGGCTGCTGAGCACCTCTTGGCCCATGGCCCGGGACTTGACGCGGCCGATAAAATCCTTGACCACGCGAAAGTTCACGTCGGCTTCCAATAGGGCCAAGCGCACTTCCCGCAAAGCCGCGTCCACATCTTTCTCTGTCAACTTTCCCCTGCTCCGCAGGCGAGCAAAGACATCCTGCAGTTTTTCGCTCAAGTTTCCAAAAATCATAACCGCCCTCCTCTAGGGCTACTCGGTCATCAGCTCCTCAACCGCGTCCATCGCTTCCTTTAGACATCGCAGCAAGACCTCATCCCGCACCTGGGTATGCTCTACATGTTCCCTCATTTCCCTGAGGAGACCTTCCAAAGTCCGCAGCGTCTGATTCCGGCGCTGGTCCTTAGCCAGGAGACCTAGGCTTCTTTCCAGATCCAGCAAGGCCTGTTCTACCCGCTGGAGAGTATCGTAAACGCCTTGCCGGCTGATTTGGATGTTCTCGGCGATTTCCCCCAAGGAGAGGTCATCGTGGTAGTAAAGGATGAAAATCTCCCGCTGGCGATCGGTCAGAAGCTGTCCGTAGAGATCGAAGAGCAAATTCATCTGTACCGTTTTTGCGGGAGCATCCATTTACTTCCTCCCCCCTGTCAAGGAGTTCACCTTTACAGTGACAGTATAGTGAAAGCTAGTCTCCTTGTCAACTACCTTCCGTCAGGATTGCATCAACAAAAAGTGCCGGATCAAAATCCCTCAGATCGTCGATAGCCTCGCCCACACCGATGAGTTTCACCGGCAGCCCTACTTCCGCGGCGATAGCTAAGACGATTCCTCCCTTGGCAGTACCATCGAGCTTGGTCAGTACCACCCCTGTCGGTTCCACCGCCTCCTTGAACATCTTCGCCTGGGAGATGGCATTCTGTCCGGTGGTGGCATCCACCACCAGCAAGACCTCGTCTGGACGGCGGCCCAAAGAGCGGGTAAGGACCCTTTCGATCTTTTCAAGCTCGGCCATGAGGTTAGACTTCGTGTGGAGTCGGCCGGCGGTATCGATGATGAGGGTATGGGCGCCCCGGGCCTTGGCGGCGTCGGCAGCGTCATGGGCTACTGCCGCCGGGTCGGCTCCGGCCTGGTGCTTGATTATCTCGGCCCCGCTCCGCCCGGCCCAGGTTTCCAGCTGCTCAATTGCCGCGGCGCGGAAAGTATCCGCAGCCCCCAACAGGACTTTCTCACCCCGCCTTTGACAACGGGCGGCCAGCTTGCCGACGGTAGTGGTCTTGCCCGTCCCGTTGACGCCAACGACCAGATAGACCGTGGGAAGGTCCCCTCCCTGAGCCAGGGGAGCATAGCAGCTGCTGAGAATTTCCTTCATTCGCTGGGCTAGTAAGGGTTTGACCGCCTGGGGGTCAGTGATCTTTTGCTCCCGACACTCATCCCGCACCCAATCAACCAGCTCCAAGGTGGTCTTCATCCCCACATCGGCCTGGATGAGCAGTTCCTCCAGCTCTTCAAAAAGGGATTCCTCAATCTGCCGGTGACCCCGGAGCACGTTGTCCAGCCCGTCGGTCAACATTGTCCGCGTTTTTTGCAGACCCGCCTTCAGTTTGTCGAGAATGCCCGGCTCGTCGGCAGGTTTCCCCTCCCCGCGGCGAAACAACTTTTGCCAAACCAATATGTATTCACCCTCCTAGTACGCTGCCTGTGCCAAGCGCAGCGATATTACCTGGGAGACTCCCTTTTCCGGCATGGTTACTCCCAGGAGACTATCGGCCGCTTCCATCACCTTAGGGCGATGGGAGATGACTATCACTTGATGGCTGCGGGCATAGTCCTGCAGCACTTTAATATAGCGATCGAGATTAGCCTCATCGAGGGCGGCATCGATCTCATCGAGCAAACAGAAGGGACTAGGCCGCACCTTGAGTAGAGCGAACAAAAGGCCAATGGCGGTCAAAGCCCGTTCTCCCCCCGACAGCAAGGCTAGACTTTGTGTTTTTTTCCCCGGCAGGTGCGCGGTGATCTCAATGCCCGATTCGAGCGGCTGGTCCGGTTCCAGCAGTTCCAAATCTGCTTTGCCGCCTTCGAAGAGCTGGGCGAAAAGCTCCCGAAATTCCCTGCGGATCTCCCCAAAGGTCTCCAAGAAGCGCGTGCGAGAGTCCCGATCGATGGTGGCAACCAGCTTCTCTAAATCCTCCCGGGCGGAAACCAGATCGCGGTATTGGCGGTTGAGAAAACCGCAGCGCTCTGCCAGAGCCTCGGCTTCGGGGATTGTCTGGGGATCGACTGGCCCAAGCTCATCCAGCTGCCTTTGCAGTTCCGCGACCTCTGCCTGGAGGCCTGGGTGGGGCTCCTCAATCGAACAGTCCAGGGGGTCCTCCACGCCCAGACTTGCCAGGAGCTTTGTCTCCTCGTTTTTCCGCCATAGGGTTTTTTCCAGCTCCAACGTCAACCCATTCACCTTGGTCTCTAGGATGCCCCTTTGTTGGCGAAACCTCTCCAATTGCATCGTCAGCTCACCGATGAGGCGGTTTTTCTCCTCCAGCTCAACTTTGAGGGTGCCGATCTGCCCCTCTTGAGCCTTGATTGCCTGCTCCAGCTCCAGGAGGCGCTCCTGGCCTTGATGCAAAGATTGCCGCCCTCGCTCCTGACGATTTTCTAGTTCCAGCAAGCGGGTTTGCCGAACTTTCTTCAGCTCCTCCAGTTCAAGGAGTGCACTCTGTAATTCCCGCAGTCTCTCTACTTCCCGTTCTAACGCGGCCTGCCGGCTGGCTACCGCCACCTGCGCAGCCCTGAGATCTTGTTCATCAGTTCGGGAAGATTGCTCCAGCTCCAGGATCGTGCCTTGGAGCCTTTTGACTTCTCCTTCGAGATGATCCCGACGGGTCTTGCATTGATCATGCTTTGCCTGCAGGGAAGCCAGCTCGTCCATGTTTTCCTTAATGGCCACTACCAGCTTGTCTTGCTGGGCCGACAGGGCCTGGATTTGGTCGGCTAGCCGGCTTTGCTGCGGGTCCAAACCGTCTAGCTCCTTGATCCTTCGTGTCAGCTCCAATTCCATCTGATGGCGCTGCTGCTCTAGATCACGGAGCTCCCGTTCGTATGCCGCCTGTTGTTCTGCCAACTGGGCATGCTCCTGCTCCATTTCCCGCAACTGTCCTTCCTTCTCCGCCAGGAAGGCTCGCAGCTCTTCCAGCTGCCGTCTTCGTCCCAGCAGGGAGGCGTCGCCCCCTCGGCTGCTGCCCCCGGTGATGGCGCCCCCGGGGCTGATGAAATCCCCGTCCAAAGTGATGATCCGGTGGTAGGAGCGCAGCTTGCGGGCCAGGTTGGCTGCCGACTCGAGATCGGTGGTCAGGATGCAGCGGCCCAGGAGGTATTCAACGGCGGGGCGAAACAAAGGATCGAACCCTACAAGCTCGGAGGCTACACCGATCACTCCGGGAGCGGATAAGTGCCGCACATCAGTTTGGGCAAGGCGCTGGGGCCGAATGGTATCTAGGGGCAGAAAAGTCGCCCGTCCGCCCTTTCTTGCTTTCAAGAAGCGAACAACGGTCAGGGCCACCTCTTCGGTAGATGTAATAATGTTTTGCAGACCGCTTCCCAATGCGATAGCGATCGCCTTCTCATACTCAGCCGGGACCTGGATCAGATGGGCCACCGGCCCATAGACTCCCGGCCAGCGCTCTTGATGTTGCAGTACCGTCCGTGAGCCGAGGAAGTATCCTTGGTAGGTGCGCTCCATGTCCTGCAGGGCCCGAAGGCGCGCCTTTCGCTCTTGAATCGACCGCTCTAGGGCGCCCATCTCCCCTTGCAGCCCTTGCGACCTCGATTGCAGGGCTGTTAGCTTCCCTTGGGTTTCCTCCCCTTTGCGTTCTAGGTCCCCCAGGGTGGTCCGAGCGTCTTGGACCGACCCCTCCACCCTGCAGCGCTCTTCTTCAAGGGCAGAAGCATAATCCTTCAGGCTATCCAGTTCGTCGGTCAAATTCGCCGCCGCCTCTTGCAGCCTGGCTATTTCCTTATTCAAGTTCTGCTCATCGTTTCTAAGGCCAACCTCTTCTTGCAGGACGTCGATGAGCTCGCTCCGCATCTGTTCTAATTGGCTTCGAGCAGTCGATAGTCCATGCCGGGTCGTGCTTTCTCGCTGTTCAAGATCTTGAAAGCGGCTGCGGGCTGCCGTCAGTGCAATTTGGGCCTCCTCCACGCGACTTTGCTGCTGACCGATGGCCGCGGCCAAACCCTGCTCTTTCGCATCTAGTTCTTCCTGGTCGCTCTCGTTGGCAGCAAGCTCCCTTTGCAGCAGTTCCAACTCACCGCCAATCAGTCTGATTTGGGCCCGCAGATCGTTGGCAGCCGCTTGCTGCTGCTCAAGGTTTCTTGCCTTCTCGGCGAGGAGTTGTTCAAGTTCTTTGGCCTCTTTCTGGATTACCTGCCTGTCCCTCTCGGCCTCTTGGCTTGCCGCGATGGTTTGATCGAGGCGCCCTTTGTGCACCTCGAGGCGGGATGATAGCTCCTCTTCCTTTTCCTTTAGTCTATGCCATCGCCAAAGGGCCAGCGTCTCCTCTGCCTGGCGAAGTCGTGATCGCAGTTCCAGGTAGCGGCGGGCCCGATCGGCCCGGGCCTGGAGGGGGCCCAGCTGTTCCTTGAGCTCTATCAGCAAGGCCTCGATCTTGCCCAGGTCTTCATTGGTCTGGGCCAAGCGATGATGGGCTTGTTCCTTCTTGAGCTTATACTTGTTGATGCCCGCGGCTTCATCGAGGAGGATGCGCCGATCCAAGGGGTTGGCGCTCAGGATGCTGTCGAGCTGCCCTTGTCCGATCAGCGCATATGATGCTTTGCTCAAACCAGTATCGATGAACAGCTCCTGGATGTCCCGGAGGCGGCAGGCAGTCTGATTGATGGCAAATTGGCTCTCCCCCGACCGGAACAGTCGGCGGGTGACGGTGACCTCTTTGTAAGGCAGAGGCAAGCTTTCCGAATCGTTGTCTAAAGTCAAGGCCACTTCCGCATACCCGAGGGGCGACCGCCTATCAGTGCCGGCAAAAATCACATCTTCCATCCTGCTTCCCCGGAGGCTGCGGACGCTTTGCTCCCCCAGCACCCAACGAATGGCATCGACCACGTTGCTCTTACCGCATCCGTTAGGACCGACCACGGCGCTTAGGCCTGCCCCAAATTCGATGCGGGTGCGTTGGGCAAAGGATTTGAAGCCAACGAGTTCCAGTCGTTTGAGGTGCAATGAGAATCTCTCCCCTTAGGGCATTCATCATTGATTATAACACGGAATGGGATTGACGGAATGTCTTTCCCCAATTACAGGACGACTTTAACTGGGGCTGAAGGGGAGAGAAACGAGGGGGAGCTTTCGATAAAGGTCCTCCCGTTTGCGGACGTTAAGGGGGACTTGAGGACTGAGGAGGGAGCCGTACTTGTGCAGGATGCGGCTCAATTTCGACTTGACCCGGGTGCGAGCATTGTCGATCACTTTGCTGCTCACACCCAGTTCCCGCTCGATTTCTTGGGACGTATAACCGCTGACCAAGAAGATTAAGACGGTGTATTCCAGGATGGACAAGTGGTTTTTCAGGACCTCTTCCAGCCTTTGGGCCAGGATTTGCTCCTCCACTAATTCCTCGGGGCTGCGGCCGCTAGCTATGTGATCCATGATGGTCCTGGTTTCGTCAGCATTGACGAAGGTGTAAAGGGAAATCGCGTTGTTTAGGGCCCGGTGCTTATTGCCGTTGGTATGTTTGAGGACATTGTAGATCTTGCGGATGATGCATATGTAAGCGAAAGAGCTGAACTTGACATCGAACTCCTCTGGGCGGTATTCGTCGATGGCGCTCAACAGGCCGATCATACCCTCTTGGATTAGATCGTCGTAGTCGAGGAAAGAAGCATAGTGGTTCCGAACAATGTGCTTGATCATGGGAAGATACTTGCGGACAAGCTCTTCTTTGGCCCTTGCGTCGCCGCTGCGGATCTTGTTGATCAGCTGCAAATCGACGGATTGATTGCCCATATCCAAAGTCCACCCTTTCCGTTAGCCGTTCCGCGTCTAATATATATTGCTTGTCTTAGGCAAATATGTCCGGAAGAGGTGGAAAAAGGGTCTCCCCTCCCTGAAGGGAGGGGAGGGACCGGTGAAGCTTACCACCCCGTGGTTTGTTCAGCGGGGTTCGACTAAGAAGCGGATGGCCGTTCGTTCTTGGTCGTCAATTTCGATCTCGGCGAAAGCGGGTATGCAAACCAGGTCGATGCCGTTTGGGGCGACGAATCCCCTGCTGATGGCAATGGCTTTAATGGCCTGATTCACGGCCCCGGCACCGACAGCTTGCAGTTCCGCCGACCCCATTTCCCGAACCACGGCGGCCAGAGCCCCTGCAACTGACTTTGGCTTGGAATCTGCTGCCACTTTGAGTATCTCCATAGTAGTCCTCCTTTTGTTTCAAACACTGCTGGTCAGGCTTATAGTCTGCAAATCTCTCCTCTGGCTGGGATTGCGGGTGGATCTGGTGAAGGCTTTCCTTGGCGTCATCACCTCGTTTGGGTATTCTGATGGTTTCCCCAAAGGTGCCCATAGTCTGCTACTAAGCCTATTCGCTAATTAACTGAAAACTCCTTCTTTGGTTGAAGGTGTTGTTCCCTACATGCTGACGGTACAAACAGGTCGGCAAGTTGCCATGGTTACGGTAAAGGTATTTGGGTCCGATCCCATAATCTGTATGTAGTGATTCCCTGTCGGGAAAGGGGATTCAGGTGAACAATCTGGAGAAGATGGCGCTATTGATCCAAAAAAACCCGAGCATCACCGGGAAGGAACTGGCCCGACAGCTGGGCTATGCCCAGGAAAAATCGATCTATTATTGGCTCAACAAGTGGGGCTACAAGGGGCTGCGCGAGTTCAAAGACGAAGTCCTTAGCTGGGAGCGGAGACCTTACAGCCAGGTTGGGGAGTCGGGCATGCGTTATATGGTGCAGGAACTGCCATTGCAGGGCATTGATCGGGAATCAGTCATTCCCCTGGTGGTCAGTGAAGGTGAACTAAGCGCCGCCAGTTTTGCCTTAGCCGTCTCAACTGATGATTACTATCCCCTCGTGGGCATAAACGATCTAATCATCGTCGATCCCCGCGCCGACTTCGTCAGTGGTGATTTGTTCCTCTTGTCAGGGGAGAATGATCAGCTTCAGCTTCGCCGGTTATATGATATCGGTGATGAGTATCTGATCATCCATCCCCTGCGGGGGTCCAAATACGGCCGCCTATCAAAGACAAGCCGCGCCCTGGTGGGCAAAGTAGTCCGGATGGTCAGGCATTTGTGAAGGCGATTCGGTCCAAGGCTTCTTTAGCCGCCGCTTGCTCGGCGGCTTTTTTCGATCGGCCCCGGCCTGTCCCCCAGACCTGGTCTTGCCAGTAGACTTCCACGGTGAAGGTCTTGTTATGGTCTGGGCCCTCGGTCTTCACCAGCCGATACATTGGGGTCGCTTGTTGCTTTGCTTGCACCAGCTCCTGCAGTTGGGTCTTCGGATCGACTAAGGCATCGCCGGCGACGACACGACCGATCTCCTTCGCGACGCTCGTCAGGACGAACTTGCGGGCCACATCAAGCCCTCCGTCAAGGTAAAGGGCGCCCACCACAGCTTCAAAAGCATCACAGAGAGTGGAGGAGCGGTGTCGTCCACCGCTCTTCGCCTCTCCTTTACCCAACAACAGAACTTGACCCAAGCCTAAGCGACGTGCGGCGCAGGCCAGCGAAGGCTCGCACACGATCGCCGATCGCAACCGGGCTAAGTGTCCTTCCGGTGCGTCCTCGAGACGCTGATAAAGCTCCTCCGTAATGATCAGGCTCAGCACTGCGTCTCCCAGCAGCTCCAGTCTTTCATTGTCCCCGTAGGTTTCATCATGGGTCTCATTGGCAAAGGAAGTATGGGTGAGGGCCAATCGCAGCAGAGACGGGTTGTTGAACGTATGACCTAAATTCGCTTGTGCCCATCGGTTCCATTCTGCATCTTTTCCTGCCATATCAAGCCACCTCTGCTTACTTGCTGTAGCGCCGAAAGACGAGGACGGCATTATGTCCTCCAAAACCGAAGGAATTTGACATGACTACATCGAGATTGGCTGTCCGGGCTTCATTGGGTACGTAGTCCAAGTCACAGCAGGGGTCCGGCGTGGTGAGGTTAATCGTTGGGGGTATCTGCTGGTGTTTGATGGCCAGCAAGGAGGCGATGGCCTCTACTCCCCCCGCTGCCCCTAACAGATGACCTGTCATGGACTTGGTCGAACTGATGGGAACCTGGTAGGCATGGTCCTTGAACACCCGCTTGATCGCTAGGGTCTCCGTCTTGTCATTATATTGGGTTCCCGTTCCATGGGCGTTGATGTAATCAACGTCCCTAACACTAAGCCCGGCACCCTCTAGCGCGTTTAACATGGCTCGGGCAGCGCCTTCACCCTCGGGGGCAGGGGCGGTGATGTGGTAAGCGTCCGCGGTCGCCCCGTAGCCGACAATTTCCCCATAAATCTGGGCTCCCCGGCCCATGGCGCTTTCTAGTTCTTCCAGGATGAGGATCCCTGCACCCTCCCCGAGGACGAATCCATCGCGATGAAGGTCAAAGGGTCGACATGCGCCCTTAGGATCATCATTGCGAACGGACATGGTTTTGGCGGAACAAAAACCGGCCATGGCCAGCTTGCTTACGGCCGCCTCGCTGCCCCCGGCGATCATCGCATCGGCAAATCCTCCCTCGATGACCCGATAAGCTTCGCCGATGCAATGGCTGCCCGTCGCACAGGCAGTCACGACAGCCAAGTTGTGCCCTTTGGCTCCGGTGATGATAGAGATCTGCCCCGCAGCCATGTCGGGAATGAGCATCGGCACCAAGAATGGGCTAACCCTGCCGGGGCCTCTCTTGTCGAGGGTGAAGGCCTCCTTCTCTAGCGTCTCGATCCCACCGATCCCCGACCCCACGATCACCCCGACCCGGTCGGCGTTGCTCTCATCGATGGTGAGCCTGGCATCTTCCAGGGCCTTCTTCGCGGCCACGACCGCAAACTGAGTGAACCGGTCCATCCGGCGGGCTTCTTTTGCCCCCAGATACTCAGTCGGGTCAAAGTCCTTCACTTCCGCTGCCATCTGCGTTGACAAATCAGAAGCATCGAACCGGGTAATCCTGTCGATGCCTGATGTGCCTGTGATCAATGAGTGCCAGAATGATTCCAGAGTATTGCCGATGGGTGAGATTACACCCATCCCGGTAATGACGACACGGCGTCTAGTAGTCATCATGCCACCCCACTTTGCTAAGAATGTCGCCCACGGCAAACGTGATCACCGTGGGCGACCGATGATCAAAGGGCGGTGAGGGACCTATTCCAAACGATCCCTAAGATACTCGACGGCACTGTTGACCGTGGTGATGCTTTCGGCATCCTCATCGGGTATCTCCAGGTCGAACTCCTCCTCGAGGGTCATGACCAGCTCCACGATGTCCAAGGAATCCGCACCCAAATCGTCTACAAAGGAAGCATCCAGGGTGACCTGTTCTTCATCCACTCCGAGCTGCTCCACGATAATCTGTTTAACACGGTCGAATAGATCCACGGGGCCACCTCCTAAGATTTGTCACATTAGTAATCCGCCGTCGACTTGAATAACTTGACCAGTAATGTAGCTTGCCTCATCGCTGACTAGAAAAGCCACCGCGGCTGCCACGTCATCAGGATGGCCGAACCGGCCAGCCGGAATTTCTTGCCTTAACTGCATCCGCCTTTCTTCCCCGAGGGAGGCGGTCATATCGGTCTCGATGAATCCCGGGGCAACCACATTCACCGTGATGCCGCGACTGGCAACTTCGCGGGCAAGGCTCTTGCTAAAACCGATGATGCCAGCTTTGGCTGCGGCATAATTGGTTTGCCCAGAATTGCCCATAATTCCTACTACCGAGGAAATATTGACTACTCTCCCCCAGCGTTCTTTGAGCATGGACCGGATTGCCCCTCGGCAACAGTTGAAGACACCTTTCAAATTGACGGCAAGTACTGTGTCCCAATCAGCCTCCTTCATCCGCAGGAGAAGTCCGTCTCTGGTGATGCCGGCGTTATTCACCAGAATATGTAAGCCGCCCCACTCATCGAGGACTCGCCCTATTAGGCCCTCCACCGCCGATGGGTCGGCAACGTCAGCGCCCAACCCTATCACTTGGCCATGAGGGGACAACTCGTCGGCTGCTTGCTGGGCCAGTTCTTCCGTGCGGCCACAAATGACCACCTTGGCACCGTCCCGAGCCAAGCGTGCGGCTATGGCCCGGCCGATGCCGCGGGTGCCCCCTGTTACCAGGGCAACCTTGCCCACTAGTCCCATCTTACTATATCCCCTTTCTGTGATGCAACCAGTTTTTCCAGGCCGCTCAGGTCCCCTGCTTGATAGATGGCTGCCTCTTTGTTGATCCGTTTAATCAAGCCGCCAAGGACCTTGCCGGGGCCGACTTCAACAAAGGTCTTAGCCCCATCGGCCAGCATGGCCGCGACAGTCTCTTCCCATCGCACCGGACCGGTCAATTGGGCAAGCAAAAGGTCCTTTAGTTCGTCAACTGATGCTGCCTTGCCATTGACGCTGCTGGAGACATTCCCCTCCGGAGTACGAAGCTCTAGGGCCTCAATACTCGGGGCCAAAGCCCTAGCGGCGGGGGCCATCAAGGAACTGTGGAAAGGGCCGGACACATCCAGCGGGATCGCTCGTTTTGCGCCCATCTGCACGGCTAGTTGACTAGCCCTTGCCAGGGCCCCTTGCTCGCCGGAAATAACCACCTGTCCGGGACAGTTGTAGTTGGCAACCTCAACTATCCCGTCAACCTGGGCGCAAATCTCGTCCACGACGGTGCGCTCCAGTCCCAAGATGGCCGTCATGCCTCCCTTGCCTTTAGGGTACGCCTCTTCCATCAGCTGGCCGCGTCGGCGAACCAGGATTAAGGCATCGGCAAAAGGCAAGATGCCGGCGGCAACTAAGGCCGAGTATTCCCCGAGGCTATGTCCCGCATACATCCCGGCTTCGATTCCGTTGGCGGCCAAGACTCTCTGACAGGCGATGCTTGCCGTGAGGAGAGCAGGTTGAGCATTGGCTGTTTGCTGCAGGACTGCGGCGGGGCCTTCAAAGCATAACCGGCGAAGGGAAAACCCCAAGACGTCATCGGCCTCTTCCCAGACGGCTCGGGCCGCCTGGCTTGCATCATGGAATTTCCGTCCCATCCCCACATGCTGAGAACCTTGACCTGGAAAGACAAAGGCGAGCTTGGTCATGCCTTGTCCACCCATTCGATGATCATTGCGCCCCAGGTCAATCCTGCCCCGAAGCCCACGAGCAAGATTCGGTCGCCCCCTTTGATGCGCCCTGAGCGCACTGCTTCATCCAAAGCAATGCCGATGGATGCGGCGGAAGTATTACCGTACTCGTCGACGTTGATATACACCTGGTCCTCCTTCAGATTGAGCCGTTGGGCAGCAGACTCGATGATGCGAATATTCGCTTGGTGGGGGATGAAAAGGTCGATGTCTCCTGGCTCGAGCCCGGCATCAGCGAGGACCTTCAAAGAAGCCTCGACCATAATCCGGACGGCAAACTTGAAGACATCGTTGCCGCACATCTCGATGTAGTGCCAGCCTGCGGCCAAGGTGGCGGCGCTGGCCGGGTGACGGGAACCCCCGCCCCGCAGGAGAAGCTTATCCCAACCACTTCCATCGGCACCTAAGTATGAAGCCAAGACTCCGGCCTTGTCCGCCGCCTCAACGAGGCAAGCGCCGGCCCCGTCGCCGAACAAGACGCAAGTCGTTCGGTCTTGAAAATTGGTGATTTTGCTGACACAATCTGCTCCGATGACCAACGCTCGCCTGTAGCCGCCAGAGACGATGGAGCGCACGGCCATGTCCAAGCCGTAGATCAGACCGGAACAACCTGCCGACAGATCGTAGCATGCAGCGCCCCAAGCCCCGAGGTTTTTCTGCACCAGGCAGCTTGTCGAAGGGAACAACATGTCGGGGGTGATGGTAGCAACGATAATCAAGTCGAGCTCATCCGGGGATACTCCTGCATCCGCCAAAGCCAAGCGGCCAGCTTCGGTTGCCAGATCGGAAGTGGCTGTATGCTCATCGGCGATTCGTCGGCGCAGGATTCCAGTTCGAGTGCGGATCCATTCATCGGAAGTGTCGACCATTTGCTCTAAGTCGAGGTTGGATAAGACCCTAGTTGGTACCGCATGGCCCGTTCCCGTAATGATTACGTGGTGTTTTCCGTTGATCAATGGGTGTCACCGTCCATCTCCTGAACTTGCACGCGGATCTTTTCCGTCAATGAAGTCTCCACCGCCTGGGCACAGACGCGAATGGCGTTCAAGATGGCCTTGGCGTTGGAACGGCCGTGGGCGATGATGCAAGTGCCATTAACCCCAAGGAGCGGAGCTCCCCCATACTCAGTGTAATCAAGGCGCTTGAGGACACTGCGAAGATGGGGCCTGAGCAGCCAGCCTCCCAGGGTCCCCCGCAGGTTGCGGCCCATTTCCTCTTTGAGCTGGGCGAACAGGGCTTCAGCTATCCCTTCTGCAAACTTCAATACAATATTGCCCACGAACCCATCGCAGATGATAACATCTGCCCGGCCGGCTGAAACGTCCCGACCTTCAATATTGCCTATGTAATTGATAGCCCCTGCCTCCTTGATGAGGGCGTGGGCCGCTAAGGTCAGCTCACAGCCTTTGCTCTCTTCCTCGCCTATGCTTAGGAGGGCCACTTTGGGGCTGGCTATGCCCAAGACCGTTGAGGCATAAAGGGAGCCCATGATGGCAAATTGGGCCAAATGCTGAGGGCGGCAATCCACATTGGCGCCCGCATCGAGGATGATGGCGTTGCCCTTGCGGGTCGGCATGGGCGAAGTTATGGCCGGTCGCAGCACTCCCGGCAAACGGCCAAGGAGCAAGAGGGCAGCGGCCATGACAGCCCCTGTATTGCCAGCGCTCACAGCGCCCTCGGCCTCTCCCTTCTTCACCAGCTCGATCGTCTGAACTAGAGAAGATTGGCGCTTCTTTCGAACCGCTTCCACAGGGTGGTCATCCATCATGATTACTTCCGGAGCGTGGTGGATGGTGAGTCGATGCGGACGGCCTGCCTCGGCCCAGAGAGGCTCCAGTTGGTCCTTGTCTCCCACTAAGATGACTTCGATTCCTTGCTGTGCGGCTCGGGCCGAACCCTTAACCACCTCATCTGGCGCATAATCACCACCCATGGCGTCTACCGCGATACGCACTTGCTCCCCTCCCTCGGGCTCCAGCCCCTATGAAAAAGGCAAGCCAGTCGCGCCCTTGGCGCGTCAGCTTGCTCTGATGGATTCCCGTTGCGTTACATCGTTAGCCTTCGTTAGCCTCAACGGCCAACACTTGACGCCCGGCATAGTTGCCACAGTTGGGGCAAGCTCGATGAGGCAGCTTCGGCTCGCGGCAACTCTCACATACACTGAAGTTGACTTGGCTTAGTTTCCAGTTAGCACGTCTCTTAGCTGTTCTTGCTTTTGAATGTCGCCTCTTAGGATTAGCCATAGCGTCCCGGACCGTTTCCGGGAGTCACCTGCCTTTCTCTTTCGCATCCTCCAATAGTTCTCTCAGGCCTGCCAGGCGAGGGTCGATGTCGTCGATCGCACATTGGCATTGGTCTTCGTTGCGGTTCTTGCCACAGATGTGACAGATGCCTGCACATTCCGGATGACATAAGACCTTCATTGGCAGTCCCAGCAAGATGCTGTCTTTTAGGATCGAACTAAGATCGATGGTGTCACCGGTGTACCAGTTGTCTGTATCGTCATCTTCTTCATTGAAACTGTCCCCGGCGGTTGCTCTCTTCGTGTTAAGCTCGCTTTCCTTTGCCCGGTAGAATTCCTCACTCAGGGGCACCGTGACCGGCACAACCGTTGGCTGCAAACAGCGATCGCATGTTAATTGCAGCGCTGTCTCCAGCCTGCCCTGGAGCAAAATGCACTCTCCCGTGTTCGTCAAAGTGAAGGCCAGTCGTAAAGGCTCAATACAGGTGACTTCTTGCTGCTGAAGTTCAAGTGGCGGGCACTTGGTCTCTAGATTGAAATCTAAGCTTGCCCCTTTTTGTTCCATTATCGGGGCGATATTAACCTTCATCGGCTCGGTCACCTCGTTGATTATATAGAAAATTATTCTCGGCTGTCAAGGTCATTCCACTTCATACCCAACAGCTTGCAGGACCCTATTGTGATGTCGCTCGTCAACTTTATGGCTGTTGTGTAGCTTGCTGCCTAAAAAATGAAGGCAGATGTGACCGGGGAATCCATTATCTCGGATCGATGCACCTCCATGGGGGTTGCCATTAATGGAGCCGGCAATCCGCCTCCCGTCGATCTCGACAATGACCGATCGGCGCTCCCAGCTCCAACTACCCCCGTATATTTCTCTCAGTACGGCCACGTCTTCCTTCGTCAAGGGTTCTACATCGGCGTGATAGTGACCGTAATAGCGGCGAACCCGAAACTTGGATCCTGTTTCGACATCTGTCAGCACCGCCACGGAAAAGTTGGGGAAAAGCTTATCTATCTCGGACCATGGTATAAGTTCCACCCTCGCCTCCTTGTGTCCGTCTCCAGGTATAGACAATTCCTGGCCCGGCTGGATCAGGCTAGGATCCTTGATATTGTTCACTCGGGCTAGAACATTCATCCCCACGGAGAACCGACGGGCGATGGTCCAAAGGGTGTCTCCCGGTCGGATGACGTACTTCGTCTCTCCACCGCCGCTTGCCCGTACCCGTGTTTCCAACAACTGCCAGGTCTGTCCCCCCACAATGCCGTCGGGATGGAGACCGCTGTCCTTTTGGAAAGCCTGGACTGCCTTTCGGGTTTCGGCTCCCAGGATGCCGTCGGGAATCCCATCGGAATACTGCAACAGGTGGAGATAGTGTTGGAGCAGATAAACATAAGTCCCCGTACTTCCCTCGCGAAGTACGGGATGATTAGCCATGCAAGGGACGGCAAGGCACAGGAGAAGACAAAAGACGAATAAACTCATTCGACGACGCAACAAATCCCCCATCCTCCCTAGCCGTCGATTCTGTGGCATAATCTTCGGCAAAAACATCCATCCTCCTCCTTTAGGAGGCTTGTGCACCGGCTATTTTCTGCAGGAACCTGATGGCATCGTCGATGTGCTCGACTGCCACCACTTGCATGGGCCCCGAGACCGAGCGGGCCTCAGCTGCGTTGGCTAGGGGCACCAGGAAATATTCGGCACCGGCCCGACCGGCGGCAATGACCTTTTGGCGGACGCCACCCACGGCTTCCACCTTCCCTTCCAGGGTCAGGGAGCCGGTTCCCGCTATTTTCCGCCCGCCCGTCAACTTCCCAGCCCGCAGTTGGTCAAGGATCTCCAAGGCAAACATCAATCCCGCCGACGAGCCTTTGATGTTGCCCGCGTCGATTGTAATCTCCATGGGCAGGTCGTACTCAAGGTCTGGTCCCACAATTATCTGCAAGGCAGGCAGCTCGGAGGTCTGGGACTCGCCGACGGTAGGGACAAGGATTTCACGAAACTCGCCGTCTCTCACGACGAGCAAGGCCACTTCATCGCCGACACTGCGGTCTTGAAGGCGCATCTTTAGCTCATCGATGGTGGCGATTGGATGGCCATCGATTGCAATGAGTAGATCACCTGGTTCGAGAAGGCCCCGGGCGGGGCTTATGGGCAAGACTTGCTCAACCCGGACGAGGTTTTCGACCCGGACCTGATAACCAGCTTGCCGCAGGGCAACGGCCTGGGCCACCATTTTGCTCTCTTCCATCATGCGCTCCATCAGTTCCAGGTAGCCCTGCAAGTCCATTCCCTGGGGCAACTCATGTCTTGTGGGAATCAAGTCGGTATCTGGTCGGGCTAGGGCTAGCAGCGCGGTCAACAAGTTGGCCCGTTGGCTGGAAACGGCCGTTAACAAGAAGGCCCCTTGGCGGGGGGTTTCCCCTAGGGGAGTATGGACGATCCGGGCCAAATCAATGGCCGCTCCCGGTTGGATGACTACGAAAGACATCCCTAGATACAATTGAAGCAAGACCACTAGCAACAAAGAGACCGCCAAGCCAGTTTTTCTGTCGCGCACCGAGCTCCCAACCTTTCCTCATCAAGACCAGTCTAGACCGAAATCGCTAGATTATGCCCCAAAATCCTGCCTCTCTTTCTAGCATATTCATCTTTAACCCCCAATATATATTACCTCGAGGAGAAACCCGGTGGGACAAGGAAGGGGAGGATCTGTTTGGCCCGTCTTCTGCGCAAAGATCTGGCCAAAGTCTATGGCAGCGCCTTGGTCGGTATTATCGTCACCATCGCCATCGTTCGTTATCCTGAAGAGGCCTTTGAAGCTTCTGTTTACGGATTGCGCTTATGGTTTGACGTGGTCTTGCCCGCTTTGCTTCCATTCTTCGCCTTGGCGGAAATCTTGATGGGGTTAGGTGTCGTTCATTTTACTGGGGTGTTGCTTGAGCCCTTCATGCGCCCGATCTTTCGCATTCCCGGAGTCGGCGCTTTCGCGGTGGCCATGGGCTTGGCCTCGGGCTATCCCATCGGCGCTAAGATCACTGCACGCCTGCGACGGGAGAACTTGTGCGACCAACTGGAGGGTGAACGGCTAGTGTCATTTGCCAATACAGCCGATCCCTTGTTCATCATCGGAGCGGTGGCTGTAGGCATGTTCGGGCTGCCCCAGCTCGGGGCCACCCTCGCCCTAGCCCACTACATTTCAGTGGTGGCCGTCGGTTTTTTGATGCGCTACCACGGTCAAGGGCGGGAACGTCCGGAGGCGCCCCGGCGGGAAAATATCTTTAAACGGGCCTTGCGGGAACTTTATCGGCACCGCCGAGCCGATGGCCGCCCCTTTGGCCAGCTCTTTGGCGATGCGGTGCGCGATTCCTTTGCGTCCATGCTCTTTATCGGCGGATGCATCATGATGTTCTCCGTTCTCATCAGGGTCCTGACGGTGGCAGGAGTAACCCAGGCAATCGCCCAGACCTTCAACTTGCTCCTCTTGCCCTTTGGTTTCTCCACCCATCTGGGGTCCGCCTTAGCCAGCGGGTTCTTCGAAATCACCATCGGTGCCGAAGCTGTGAGCAAAGCTTCTGCCCCACTATTGCAACAAGCCATCGTGGCCAGCGCCATCATTGCCTGGAGCGGGTGCTCCGTTCACACCCAAGTAGCCAGCATGGTCCATGGCACCGATATTCGGCTCTATCCGTACATCCTGGCTCGCCTACTCCATGGAGTCTTGGCCGGCATCACCACCATGTTCCTCATGGGCCCCGGGCAACAGGTGATGAAGATCACCACGCCTGTCTTTGCCGGTATGTTTCCCGTGAGCCCTCAGATTCCCGCATCCGTTAGGTTCCTCTCGGCAACGGGGCTTTTTCTGAAGGTGATGGGCATCCTCCTGCTTATCGGTGTGGCGATTGGGCTTTGGGAGCGGACTCGAATGGTGCGGATTCGTTTCCGGTAGTCTGGGAACTGAGGGAATCATCAATTTCCCGTCGTCCGCGCTCGACTACCTGTAATGTTCGCTCCAGGGCCTTTTGCAGATTGCCTAAGACTTCACTGGCATACTTTTGCGCATTTTGCTCCAATTCCCGCGACTTGCGCCGGGCTTCTTGAATGATGCGCCTTCCTTCTTCTTGGGATTTTTTCACCACTTCGCTGTCGGCAACGAGACGGGCCGCGTACTCTTCGGCTTGGAGGATAATTCGTTCCGCCTGCGCCCTGCTTTCTTCCAGAAAACGGTCTCGTTCACCGGAGATAGCCTCTGCCTGCCTGATTTCATCAGGAATCGCGGCCCGAATCTTCTCCAGCAGGCCCATTACCTCTTCCACATCAACCAGCCCTTTGCCGCTAAAGGGAATCATCGCTGCGGATTGGATTAGATCCTCTAGGCGATCCATAAGGATGATCAAATTCATGCGATTCATGGGTTTAACCCCTTTCTCGTTCCTATCCGTTCTTTAAGGCGCTCAGCAACGCTAGGCGATATCCACTTGGAGACATCACCGCCAAAGGAGGCAATCTCCTTCACTGCGCTCGATGAGATGAAGGAATACTCATTGCTAGTCATCATGAAGACCGTTTCGATCTCCGGATCGAGGTGGTGATTCATAGATGCCATCTTGAATTCGAACTCGAAATCGGAAACCGCCCGCAGCCCTCTTACGATGGCGATAGCTCCTCTGCTCTGGGCGTACTCAACAACGAGACCTTCGTGCTGCTCACACACTACGTTGTCTAAATGGGCCAACACTTCGCGAAGCATCTCTAGCCGCTCTTCGACGGTAAAACATGACTTTTTCCGTTGATTGGGCAAAACAACCACGTAAACACGATCGAAAAGATTAGCAGCCCTCGAGATAATGTCTATATGCCCGTAAGTGACCGGATCAAAGCTCCCCGGACATACAGCGATCTTCAAGACGACAATTCGCCCCCTCTGCGGACAAAAAAGGCTAAGCTAGTCCCTCCGTAGGACTCTCTGCGCCA
>JAAYLE010000073.1 GCA_012522085.1 Bacillota bacterium
AGCTTATTTTACTTGCCGCTGAAAGCAGCCGCCTCTGCTCCTGCGATGCGTCCGTAGACGATGATGTCGGCCACGGCATTGCCGCCTAAGCGGTTCGCTCCGTGGACGCCTCCGGTGACTTCCCCAGCAGCATAAAGACCGGGGATGGCCTTGCCATCTTCATCGAGCACCTCAGCCTTGGTATTAATCGCCAGGCCTCCCATGGTGTGGTGCACCGCCGGGGTCACTTCAACCGCGTAGTAGGGAGCCTTGTTGAGCTCATAATCCAGGTGTTGGCGTCCGCAATCCGGGTCGGATTTGTCAGCGACGAATTTGTTGTATCCAGCAACCGTCTCGGCCAGGACTTCCCCGGATACGCCGAGTTTGTCCCCCAGTTCCTGGAGGGAGCCGGCCTCAGTGAGCAACCCCTGGTTGGCGTAGTCTTCGATAGCTTTCAGCCTCTCCCGGACTCCCTGATCGAAGACCAGGAAAGCGGACCCTCCTTCTTGGGCCAGGATGGCCTCCGAGACCACATCTCTGGTCTGCAGCTCGTCGATGAACCGCTTGCCCTCCCGGTTGATGAGGATCGCACCTTGACCCCGCACAGCTTCGGTGATCATGATGCCGCTTACCGGGACCACCGTCGGGTGAGTCTGGATGCTGCCGATCTGGCATGTCGCAGCGCCGATCCTAATGGCCATGTCAATGCCGTCGCCGGTGGCGCCGGGATGGTTGGTGGTGGCAAAGCCCTTCAGGTCCGGCCGGTACTTAACCACCATGTCAGGATTGGCCCCATAGCCTCCAGTGGCGATGACGACCGCCTTGGCCTTCACGATGAGTTCCCCGTCTTTGGTCTCGCAGCGAATGCCGGCTACTTGGCCGCCTTCAACCAAGACCTCCGCAGCCTTGGTCTGGGTGAGGACCTCAATACCTCGCTCTTTCGCCGCGTTCTGCAGCGTCATCACCACTGCCGGGCCAACGGCTCCGCCGCCCTCCGGTGCATGGGAGCGAGCGTTGGTTGAGCCGCCAGAAAGATTGACCTGGATGAGATTAGCCCCCAAGTCGTTCAGCCACTCAACCGCCGCAGCGGCATTGTCCACCATCGTGCGGACAAGCTCAGGCACATTCTCGTACCTGCCGCCTTTCATGGTGTCTTCGTAGTGAACATCGGGGCTGTCCTTGATGCCAGCCTTGTCTTGATATACCGTTCCCGCCGCGTTCAGGCCCCCGGTAGCCCTGAGAGTATTGCCGCCGATAATCATCATCTTTTCGACGACGACCACATCGGCGCCAGCTTCCTTTGCCGTGATGGCAGCCGTCAGGCCCGCCCCGCCTGCACCGACCACGACTACGTCCGTATTAATCGTTTTGGCCGGGCTGCCCCATGCGTAGCCGATGAGGGTCACGACCAGGATGAGGGTCAACATGAGGGATGTCTTCCGAATCACTACAGATGACCTCCTTTGCGAGTATTGCGCAGTTGCCACAGATTGAGTTCTATATCACAATCCTTTTTCCTTCTTGGAAGGCGAGTCCATCCTGCCGGCAACTTGCCCAAAACTTGGCAGTGAAGCTGCAAGAACCGGGTTGTCTCGACCAAACTGGCGCTGCCCGAGGAACGGTTGAATTGGCCGCCAGCCCGAAGCATTGAAGGATAAAGGCAACTCATCCATAATTATGGGACTAGGGTAAAACCTACCAGGGTTTCTGGTCGGGGGCCATAAGAGCCAAGCAGACGGTGGGGAAATCCCCCTCGGTGGGACAGACTCCTGGAGACTTGGCATCCAAGGCCGCTGCATCGACGGATCGTGCCTGCGCAAACTGGGTTCATTGGTTTCATAAGGATTAAAGACTCGTCCAACAGACTGATTGTGAGGGAGGGCTGGCATTGGCTGGAGTTGTCGTATGCCCAACATCGTTGCGGGAGTTTACGGCGGAGGTCTTGGTGAAAGTAGGCATGCCTGCCGAAGATGCAGCTTTAGTGGCGGATACCTTGGTGACGGCCGACGTTCGCGGGGTGTCTTCCCACGGCATTGTCAGGCTGCCTTTTTACGTCAACAAGATGAAGCTTGGGGGGACGAAAGCTCGCCCTCAGATCCAAGTGATCCAAGAGGGGCCGAGCTCAGCCTTAGTCAACGGCGGCAATGGGATGGGCCAGGTGGTGGCCAGCTACGCGATGAACTTGGCCATCAAGAAGGCGAAAGAGACAGGGGTTGCCTTGGTAGGCGTAAGAGCCAGTGAACACTTCGGGGCCGCCGCTTATTACGCCATGATGGCCGCCCGACAGGACATGATCGGCATCGCCTGGTCCAACGGGCCTCCAGTCATGGCGCCATGGGGCGGAAGGGTAGCGGCCATCGGCAATCAGCCCCTAGCCATTGCCGCGCCAACGAAAGGCCAGCCGATGGTCTTGGACATGGCGATGAGCGTTGTCTCCGGCGGCAAGGTGCGCCTCGCGGCCAAGACAGGTCAGAAAATACCTAAGGACTGGATAGTCAATAAATACGGCCGGGCGAGTGAAGATCCCAATGACCTTCCGGAAGGGGCCCTATTGCCCTTGGGCTACAAGGGATATGGGTTGGCTGTGATGGGGGAGGTCCTCTGCAGCGTCATGACCGGTGCGGGCATCCTGAGCGAGGTCCTAAACTGGCTCTTTAACCCGACGAAAGCGACTAATACGGGCCATGTCATGGCGGCCGTCGACATCGCTCATTACATCTCCGTAGATGACTTCAAAGACCGGATGGATCAGATGCGCAATGAACTGGTGAACTGTCCCAAAGCAGAAGGAGTCGACCGGATCTATGTGCCGGGAGAAATCGAAAGCGAACTAGAGACAGTCCGGCGCAAAGGATTTGCCGTGTCGGAGGCGGTTTTCCGCGACTTGCAGCAACTAGCCGCCGAATACGATGTGAAGATCGACTTTGTCATCGATTAAGGACAGACTGTTCGCGATGAAGTAAGGCGAAAGACGGGGCCTTGCCTTCGCTCGGCGGCTGCGGCCGCCTCTGGCACGATCAGTGAAGTCTTGGCGCCAATGGCCATTGGCGCCCCCTCATTCAAAGCAGCATGTTGGTCGGGGCATCACCAAGTGCGCCTCCTCTTGGGACCTGGCGGCAAGCTAGGTCCCTTCCAGTCATGTCGAAGGGTGAAGGCATTGTCAGACTCTGCCCGTTGGTGATTCCCCTTCAAGCTAGGCCAAGGCGAGGAGGCTTGCCCCAGGGCCGCTGGAAAATCGTCGGAGTCCGCCGCTTGTGTTCTGTCTGGCGATGCAGGCGCAAGAGCTTCGCGGCCGCCTCTTCCGGGATTGTCCTCCCCTGCAGGTAGCCGTCGATGTCGGCGTAGGAAACCCCCAGCTCCCCTTCATCGGTCTGCCCCGGCCACAACCCCGCGGAGGGCGTCTTGTGGATGATGCGGTCAGGGACTCCTAAGAGGCCTGCGAGCCCCCGGACCTCCTCCTTGGTGAATTGGGCCAGGGGCAGAAGGTCGCAGCCGCCGTCTCCGTACTTGGTGAAGTAGCCCGTCCAGTACTCCGCCGCGTTGTCGGTGCCCACCACCAAGTACCCTAGAGCGTTAGCCGCGGTGTAGAGGGCGCACATCCTCAGCCTCGCCCTCAGGTTGGCGTCGGCTGAACGCCTTTCCCCCTCCTCAGGCAGGAGCCTTAAGGTTGGCTCGAGGATTGCCTGATGGGCCGGGGTCAAATCTAGCTCCCCATAAGTCAAGTCAAGAGTCTCACAGACCAGGCGGGCGTCTAAGACATCCTCGGGGGCGCTGTGGCAGGGGAGGATCAAACCCATGGACCCGTCGGGCATAGCCCGTTTAATCAAGGCGGCAACGACCGCCGAGTCCAGTCCCCCGCTGACCCCTACGATCAACCCCTTAGTGCCCGTTTGGTCAACTTGGCCCCGCAGCCAAGCGACCAGTTCCCCAATCAATTCTCCTAGGTTTGCCAAGGCCGTTCCCCCTCCCGCAAGGTTGGTTGAGATATGGCTGCCGTAATAAATTATAGATGGGATGGCCTAAGGCCTGCTCGATTAGTCTGTCTTTCTTGCGGGAAGCTTAAGCCCGGGGGCCGCTCACCTGTATGAAGGACTCAGAGCAGGTAATAGGGAATGACTTCGTCGGGGGCATTGCTGCACACCAATCATGAGACGGGCGAACGGCCCGCCAACGGAGGAGAAGGCTTTGTATGACGTAATCATTGTAGGCGCAGGTCCTGCAGGGATTTTTGCGGCTTTGGAGCTGTCGCGAAACAACCTGCGGGTGTTGATGCTCGAGAAAGGTCTCGACATCGACAGGCGCAGTTGTCCAATGAAGGTCAAGGGAAAATGCATCGAGTGTCAGCCTTGCGCCACCGTCAGCGGTTGGGGCGGCGCGGGAGCCTTCAGTGACGGCAAGCTCACCTTGGCAACGGAAGTTGGCGGATGGTTGAATGAATACATGGATATTGGCGAGCTCGAAGAGCTGATCGCCTACGTCGATGGCATCTACTGTCAATTTGGGGCGCCAAAGAAGGTGTACGGCCTGCAAGGAGATGCCCTCGATGACTTAAGAGCAAAGGCGCTCCTAGCCGAGCTGCGGCTGGTTCCCGCGGCCATCCGCCATTTGGGCAGCGGCCGCACCCAGGCAATACTGGCCGCCATGCGCGAGCATTTGCTCGGACGGCGGGTCGAGCTGATCACCAAGTGCAAGGTGGAAAAGATACTGGTTGACAAGGGATCGGTTGTCGGAGTGGAAACGGACCGGGGCACCTTCCAGGCGGGATATGTGATTGTTGCGCCGGGGAGGGAAGGGGCCGAATGGCTGATGCAGGAGATGCGTCGATTGGGGCTGTCAACTGCGGTCAATCCCGTCGACATCGGCGTCCGGGTGGAGCTGCCCTATGTTGTGACGAGGGAGCTGACGGATAATATTTACGAGTCGAAGCTGGTCTATCACTCCCGGACCTTTAATGATAAGATCCGCACCTTCTGCGTTTGTCCCCAAGGTGAGGTGACCCTGGAGAACAACGGCGGGGTGCTCACCGTCAACGGCCACAGTCATGCCGAACGCAAGACGGAAAACACCAACTTTGCCCTCCTGGTCAGCAAGAACTTCACCGAGCCCTTCCGGGAGCCCATCGCCTACGGCAAACACATTGCCCGGCTGGCCAACCTGCTGGGGGGAGGCGTATTGGTCCAGCGTCTGGGGGATTTGCTGAGCGGCCGCCGCTCAACTCCCGCCCGGATGGCCAAGGGGACCGTCATCCCCACCCTGAAAAGCGCGACGCCCGGGGATCTCAGTCTGGTCCTTCCCTACCGCTACTTGGTGGGGATCATCGAGATGCTCCAGGCTTTAGACAAGCTAGCACCCGGCGTTTACTCCCGGAATACACTTTTGTACGGGGTGGAGGTCAAGTTCTATTCATCTAGGCTGAACCTCTCCACATCCCTAGAGACCGAAATCGCCAATCTTTTCGCCGCCGGAGACGGCGCCGGGATAACCAGGGGCTTGATGCAAGCCTCCGTCGCGGGGGTGGTAGCTGCCCGCAGCATCATGAATCGAAGCAAGAACTAGCGTAACACCGACCAGGGTCGCAGCCGGCAGACAGGGGACGCGAATGCGGCAAAGGGATTATTCAGCAACAATGGGGTGCAAAGCTGAGACCGTCTCTTAACTGCTGGAGCAATGGCAGAGCGGATCGATTGCTTGGTGTTTCCTGAGTCTAGACCCACTTAGCCTTGCGGTTACTGAAGGCAACTCTAGCCCTTCTACCCCCCTCGATGTGATTTTACTTGCGGGGGCCCCCCACCTCTGATATAATATGTCTGCGGAACCTTTGTCAGTGCGCCTATAGCTCAGCGGATAGAGCACCGGCCTCCGGAGCCGGGAGCGCAGGTTCGATTCCTGCTAGGCGCACCATTTTTATTTCTCCCGTCCGATTTCCACTGTACCCAAGTGAGGGTTGTTTTTTTGATCTCCCGGGTCGGGGGCTTTGTATTGATGACGGCAGGAATTCGGACATGCCCGGGTGAATAGAATACTGTTCGAGGCCGATCGCTGGGGGTAAAGGTCTTGGATGGACCGGTCAGTATCTATCGTGGGTTGACAGAGTCGCTGCTGCTTGCCGTCAATCCGGCGAGCCTTTTTGTTGTAGCCTTCATCGAAGCCATCTTTTTCCCCGTACCACCGGATACCATTCTCCTGCCGCTGGTCCTTTTCCAACCTCGGTTGGCCCTCTTTTATGCAGGTCTGGCCACGTCAGGCTCAGTTTTGGGGGCCATGATCGGGTACGCCTTAGGGTCCTTCGGAGGGAAGTCCTTCCTCCGCAGGTGGGTTGGGGAAGAGACCTACGGCCGCTTGCAGGAGCTTTTTTCTCGGTATCAGGTGTGGGCTGTGGCCATCGCTGGATTCACCCCTATTCCTTACAAGGTCGCAGCTATTGGCGCTGGCTGCTTTCAATTGGATTTTCGTCTATTCGTCCTCGTTTCTATTATCAGCCGGGGAGCGAGGTTCGCCTTGGAAGCGGCATTTGTCGCCCTCTTCGGCGAGCCGGTTCTCCAGTTCATCCAAAGCTACTTTGAGCTGATCACGGTCTTGGTGGCCGCTGTTTTCCTTGTAGCCTATGGCCTGCATAGACGATGGCGAAAGCCCTGGTGAGGGAGGGTTCGATAGTGGGGGTGAAGTTGGATGTACGCCCTATGAAGGCTCGGCCTTCGCCCCTTGATGTGAAAATAGTGTGGCAGGGTGGTCGCATAGCCCGGCTAGTGTTCAACAACGGTGTTGTCGTTGAGTTTTCACGGGATAGGCGTTGATTTCGGCAATTCCTTTTTTAGGCGTGGGAAGGTTTTTGTTCCCGAATGTTGAAACAGACGAGAGGAAGTAACACGGGTTGGAAGGGGAAATTGGGATGCGCATCGTGGTGGCCCCTGATTCATTTAAGGGGAGTGCCAGTGCTGTAGAAGCTGCAGATGCCTTGGCCCGGGGCTTGAGCCGGGCCTTGCCAAATGGTGAATTCATCAAAGTGCCGATGGCCGATGGGGGGGAGGGGACCGTCCACGCGCTGGTTGCCGCCACGAATGGGCGATTGGTGGAAGAGGAAGTGTGTGGGCCCCTAGGAAAGGAAGTCCGGGCCTTCTACGGCATAACCGGCGACGGGACCACCGCTGTCATCGAAATGGCGGCGGCATCAGGACTGACTCTGGTGCGGCGGGAAGAGCGGGATCCTCGCCGGGCAACGAGCTTTGGCACCGGTCAGCTCATTCGTGCTGCCCTGGACCAGGGATGCAGGCGCTTCATCATCGGCATCGGGGGCAGCGCCACCAATGACGGGGGAGCCGGGCTGATCCAGGCCCTGGGCGGACGGCTGTTAGATGAAGACGGAAAGGACCTGCTATTGGGCGGCGCCTACCTTGCCCATTTGGAGCGGATCGACCTTGCGAACTTGGATCCCAGATTGAAAGAGTCCCGTTTCCTTATTGCTTGTGATGTGGACAACCCCTTGCTGGGCGAGCGAGGGGCCAGCGCCGTTTATGGCCCGCAAAAGGGCGCAACGCCCCAAATGGTGAAGGAGCTCGATAGGGCCCTGGCCCGGTATGCTCAAGTGATCAAGCGGGACTTGAACAAAGATGTGGCCGATGTGCCCGGCAGCGGCGCGGCGGGAGGATTGGGAGCCGGACTAATGGCCTTTTTAGATGCGACCCTTCACAGGGGAGTCGATCTAGTGATTGAGGCCGTAGGCCTGGCCGACAAGATGAGGTATGCGGACCTGGTCGTCACCGGCGAAGGGTCAGTGGACGGGCAAACCATCTACGGCAAGACTCCCGTTGGAGTTGCGCGGGTGGCAAAGCAGTACAATAAACCCGTGGTGGCTGTGGCCGGCACGATAGGCTCAGGTGCAGAGGCGGTCTATGACTACGGAGTTGATGTGGTCATGGGGATCCTAGAGGGGCCGACTTCGCTGGATACGGCCATGGCTAGGGCAGTGTATTTTCTTGAGATGACGGGCGAGCGGCTGGGTCGTTTGCTGAAGGTTGGAGCAGGTCTCGGATGCCGGTTGGCCTAGTGCTATTTAGGCTCGAGGAGGGATGGGTGTGTATCGAATCGTTGACAAACGTGAGCTGGCAGACAAAATCACCTTGTTTGTCCTGGATGCGCCCCTTGTCGCAGCGAATGCGCGTCCAGGACAATTCGTCATTCTTAGGGTCGATGAGCAGGGAGAGCGAATTCCGTTGACCATCGCATCGACCGAAGGGGGCAAGGTCACCATCGTCGTGCAAGAGGTGGGCAAGACGACGGCCCATCTGCGCAGCAAAGAGATAGGTGATGCCCTGGCCGATGTGGCGGGACCTTTGGGCACCCCCGCCCACATTGAAAAGTTGGGGACGGTGGTCTGTGTGGCCGGCGGCGTCGGCACGGCCATCATCTATCCGGAAGCCAAGGCCTTCAAAGAGGCGGGCAACAAGGTGATTACCCTGATGGGAGCGCGCAACAAGTCCCTGTTGTTCTTCACCGATGAGCTGGCCCAGGTCAGCGACCGAATCATCTATGCTACCGATGATGGCAGCTTTGGGCACCATGGTTTTGTAACGGATCTGTTGCAGCAGCTCATCGACGAGGGGACGACCATCGACCTGGTCGTCGCCATCGGACCCATCCCCATGATGAGAGCCACCTGCGAACTGACGAAGAAATACGGGATCAAGACAGTGGTCAGCCTCAATCCGGTAATGGTGGATGGTACGGGCATGTGCGGCGCCTGTCGCGTGACGGTGGGCGGAGAGACTAAGTTCTGCTGCACCGATGGGCCCGAGTTCGACGGCCACCTGGTGGACTTCGATGAGCTTGCGGCGCGCAACTGCCAGTATGTGGACAAGGAGCGCTTGTCCTATTCGATGTATGAGGAGAAGAGGGGGTGCGGCGGACGGTGTCACGGATAAGAAAGCGCATTGACATGCCGAGCCAGGATCCTGCCGAGCGAAGACGCAATTTTCAGGAGGTGGCCCTTGGCTACAGCCCGGAAGAGGCGGTGGAGGAAGCGAGCCGCTGCATTCACTGTCCCAAGCAGCCCTGTGTAGCCGGGTGTCCGGTGGAAATTGACATTCCCTCCTTTCTTAAACTGATCGCGGAGGAAAAGTTTGGGGAAGCCGCGGCCAAGATCAAAGAGAAAAACAGCTTGCCTGCCATTTGCGGCCGGGTTTGTCCCCAGGAGAATCAGTGCGAAGGGGTCTGCACATTGGGCAAGCGGGGAGAGCCCATCGCTATCGGTGCGCTAGAGCGTTTTGCCGCGGACTGGGAGCGCCTCAATGCCGCCGAACAGAAGCTGCCGGAAGCAGGAAAGCAGGAAGGGAAGGTTGCGGTGGTTGGCTCAGGACCCGCGGGGTTGACCGTCGCCGCGGAGCTGGCCCGGATGGGCTATGAGGTGACTGTCTTCGAAGCCCTCCACGTGCCAGGGGGCGTGCTGAGCTATGGGATCCCCGAGTTTCGGCTGCCCAAGGATATTGTCCGTCACGAAATCGAGTATGTGCAAAGCCTTGGGGTGAAGCTCTTGACCAACGTTGTCGTTGGGCGGACCATCACCGTCGATCAGCTCTTCGATGAAGGCTATGATGCCATCTTCATCGGGGCTGGAGCGGGACTGCCCCATTTCTTGAACATCCCTGGGGAAAACCTTAACGGGGTCTTCTCCGCCAATGAGTTCCTGACCAGGGTCAACCTGATGAAAGCCTATGAGTTTCCCGAGTATGACACTCCCGTCAAGCTGGGGAAGAAGGTGATTGTCGTCGGGGCGGGAAACACCGCCATGGATGCCGCTCGCAACGCCTTGCGGCTCGGTTCCGAAGTCACCATTGTCTACCGCCGGTCGCGGCAGGAAATGCCGGCGAGGCTTGCTGAGATCCATCACGCCGAGGAAGAAGGCATTGAGTTTAGGCTTCTTACCAATCCGATCAGGATCATCGGCGAAGATGGATGGGTCAAGGCGATGGAATGCATTAGGATGGAGCTGGGCGAACCTGATCAGAGCGGCAGACGGCGGCCGGTGCCCGTTCCTGGATCGGAGTTCGTGCTGGAATGCGATTCAGTCATCATTGCCGTCGGCCAAAGCCCCAACCCCATTCTGACTAAGAATCTGCCGGGGTTGGAGATGACCAAATGGGGCACTGTGGTAGTGGATCCGGAAACGATGCAGACCAGCATTCCCGGAATCTTCGCCGGCGGCGACATCATCAGCGGCGGCACGACGGTCATTGAAGCCATGGGGGACGGCAAGAAGGCCGCCCGGGGCATCAGCGCCTATCTGCAGCAAAAGGCGCGCGTTTAGAATTCTAGGAGGGGGATGATTGCACGATGGCACAGATTATCGATGGGAAGAAAATCGCGGCCGAGATCAGGGCTGAGTTGGCCAAAGAGATTGAGGAGCTGAAAAAAGAGGGACTCCATCCTGGTTTGGCCGTAATCTTAGTAGGGGACGATCCCGCATCGCGGGTTTACGTGAACAACAAGAAAAAGGCTTGCGCGGAGATCGGCATCTACTCCCGGGAATACGCTCTGCCCAAGGAGACTACCCAGGAAGAACTGTTGAACCTGATCGGGGAGCTCAACCAGGACCCCCAGATCCACGGCATCCTGGTCCAGCTGCCCTTGCCGGACCACCTGGATGAACGCCAGGTGCTGGAGGCAATCAGCCCTGACAAAGATGTGGATGGCTTCCATCCCGTCAACGTTGGGCGGCTGGCTACCGGTCAGCCCTGCTTAAAGCCCTGCACCCCGGCGGGGATCATCGAACTCATCGACCGGACGGGGATCGAGCTCAAGGGTAAAGAAGCGGTTGTTGTCGGCAGGAGCAACATCGTCGGCAAGCCCGTCGCCTTCCTGCTCCTCGCCCGCCATGCGACGGTGACAATCTGCCATTCCCGGACCGCGAGGCTCGACGAGGTATGTCGGCGGGCTGATGTGCTGGTGGCGGCTGTAGGCCGACCGGAGATGGTCACAGGCGACTGGGTCAAGCCGGGCGCGGTCGTAATCGATGTGGGCATCAACCGGGTAGAAAAGGGATTGGTCGGGGATGTAGAGTTTGACACCGCCAAAGAAAAGGCTGGCTACATTACACCGGTGCCTGGAGGAGTTGGCCCGATGACGATCGCCATGCTCATGAAAAACACGGTGGAGGCAGCCCGCTCCTTGGCTAATCGCTAATTAGGAGGGGTAGGATTGAACCATTGTCGAGTCAGCTTCGTCTTGCCCGAAGGCCGGGTCGTGGAGACCCGGTCTGCTTCCGGCGTCACCATCCTTGAGGCTGCCAGGGCCAGTGGGCTGGAGATCCAGGCCACTTGTGCGGGCAGAGGACGCTGCGGCCACTGCCGGGTGCAGGTTGAAGGCTCCCTAGGGCCGCCGTCGCCAGTGGAACAGCGGGTCTTGACGCCGGGAGAGCGGGCCCGGGGAATCCGCTTGGCCTGTCAAGCCCGGATTCAAGGGGACCTGAAGGTAGTCTTGCCCAGAGTTGCGACCGGACCGGCGAAGATCCTCACGACTGGCACCGCCTCGACCGTGACGGTGGATTCTGGTTTCACAAAAAACGTAGTTCTCCTCGATCCGGCCAGCCTCGAAGATGTGCGCGGCGATTACGAGCGGCTCAGGGCGAAAGTGGAGATGTCCCAGCCGTCCCTTGGGACCTTGCGGCAGCTGGCCGCGGCCTTCCGCCAGGGCGGGGGACAGGTGACGGTGACCTCTTACAAGGACCAGGTTCTAGGCGTGGAGCCAGGGGACGCCAGCGGGGAGTTGTACGGGATGGCTTTCGATATTGGGACCACCACCGTGGTCGGCGGCCTGCTGGATCTCAACACGGGCCGGGAGCTCGCCGTTTCCGCTGCACGCAACGGCCAGGCCGTCCATGGGGCCGATGTCATCGCCCGCATCCAGTTTGCCCAGACGGTGCCGAAGGGCATCCAGGAGATGCAAAAGAAGGTCATTGAGACCTTAAACGCCATCATCGCGGACCTGCTGCAACAAGCGGGCGTGAAGGCCGAGTCAGTGTATGGTCTGTCGGTGGTCGGCAATACCTGTATGCAGCATCTGCTCCTGGCTATCGACCCAAGCTCCCTGGGAACGTCGCCCTATGTGCCCGTTTTCCAGTCGCCCTTGATAGTGGACGCGGGCGAGCTGGGCCTGAAATTGAACCCTCAGGCCAAGGTGCTCGTCCTGCCGAATATCGCTGGGTTTGTCGGGGCCGATACGGTCGCGGTCATCATGGCGGCGGGACTGGACCAAATCAAAGAGCCCGTTGTGGCCGTTGACATCGGCACCAACGGGGAGATAGTGGTGGCCCGGGATGGGCAGCTTTGGGCCTGCTCCACGGCCGCGGGGCCGGCCTTTGAAGGAGCCCAGATCACCTGCGGCATGGGGGGAACGGCAGGCGCCGTCGAAGGGGTGGACCTGATCGATGGCCAGCTCACACTGCAGGTCATTGATGGGGAGCCGGCGAAGGGAATATGCGGGTCGGGGCTCATCGACCTCATAGCCGTACTCCTAGAGGCGGGAATCATCGATGAAACCGGCAGGATGCTGCCCCCCGACGAGCTGCCCGATGAAGTACCAGCCGATTTGCGACGGCGGGTCGTCCCAGGGGAGCGGGGCGTGCAGTTCATCCTAACGGAAGATGAAGACAACCCGGTGGTCCTCACCCAAGGGGACGTACGGGAGCTCCAGCTGGCCAAGGGGGCTATCTACGCCGGCATTAAGATCCTGATGAATGAGGCAGGGCTCACTCCCCAGGATCTTAATCAGGTGATCCTCGCCGGCGCTTTCGGCAACTACGTCCGGAAGGAAAGCGCCATCGCCATCGGCTTATTGCCCATCGCCGAAAAGGACAAGATAATCTCGGTGGGGAATGCCGCCCGGATGGGGGCCAGGATGGCCCTGTTGTCCCAGGAGGTGAGGGACCGGGCCCTTCGCGCGGCGGCTGCGACCCGGTATGTTGAGCTTTCAGGGCGTCTTGATTTTCAGATGGAGTTTGCCGACGCCATGCTCTTTCCCCGCCCCGGTGGACATTTGGACAAAATACAACCGGCTTAGAGCAATATTATACCGGAATTAGCAAGAACGTACCGAGGGATAAGGAGAGAAGCGTCAAAGATATGCCGTAATGGAGAATTAAGCCTGGGGTGCGGTTTTCCCCGATTTCGGGGGCGGCCCGGCCCCGGAGGAGGTTACTATGGTAATCATTGGCGAATTAATCAACACTAGCCGCAAGAAAATCGGTGAAGCAGTAGAGGCCGGCGATGTTGCATACTTGCAGCAAGTGGCAAAGGATCAGGTGGAAGCAGGCGCCCATTACTTAGATGTCAACTGCGGGACTATGATCGGCAAAGAGCCGGAGACCTTGGAATGGCTGGTTAAGCTGGTCCAAGAAGTGGTGGATGTTCCCCTTTGCCTCGACAGCCCCGATCCGGCGGCCTTGGAGCGGGCTTTGGGGGCCCATAAGGGAACGGC
>JAAYLE010000074.1 GCA_012522085.1 Bacillota bacterium
AAGTGCACTGTCAGTCCCAAAGGAGTTTCACTGGGCCTTCCTGTGCGAATATCTGTTGCCAATAGGCAAATACAACCAGATAGGGCAGAGTAGCGGGGACATGCGTTCCTTGATAACACAATATCTAGGGTAGTATACTCAAACTATACCTAGATATTGTGGAGGAGGGACTGCTTTGCAAGGCAAGCTGTCACCGAATGCCATGACCGTCCTCAAACGGCGCTACCTGCGGCGGAACGAACAGGGAGAGCTGATCGAAGACCCGGAGGGGATGTTTCGCCGTGTGGCCCGTAATATCAGCTTGATGGATCTGCTCTATTACCCCGCCGTCTATGATGTGGAGGGCGGGCAAACGCCCCAAGATGATGCTGAAGAGGGGGAGCTGCCTGGATACACCGAGTGGGACCTGGCGACTTTGCGGCGGGCCTATGGACGCCTCAACAAACGGGGTCACATGAAGGTTTCCTTCGCTGAACTGTGCCGGTTCGGGGAACAAAATGTAGGGGACCTCAAGGCTAAGGAAGATGAGCTGTTTACCATTCAATGGGATCAAGACTTCTGCTTCAATTCACCGACGCTGATGAATGCCGGTTTGGATCTACAGCAGCTGTCGGCCTGTTTTGTTCTGCCCGTGGATGACTCGATGGAGAGCATATTCGACTCGGTGAAGCATGCTGCCCTGATACATAAATCCGGGGGAGGCACAGGGTTTTCCTTTTCGCGTCTCCGGCCGAAGAACGATATAGTCAAGACCACAGGCGGCGTGGCGAGCGGACCCGTTTCTTTTCTCCGAGTGTTCGATGCCAGCACCCAGCAGATCAAGCAGGGGGGCCGAAGGCGGGGCGCCAATCTGGGACTTCTTAACTGCAATCATCCTGATATTCTTGAATTCATCACCTGTAAAGCCGATGATGACAGCATCACCAACTTCAATTTGAGCGTGGGCATCACCGACGAATTCATGGCGGCTCTCGAGGAGGGCCGGGAGTATGACCTGATCAACCCGCGCACTGGCGCGCCAATAGGGAGTCTGCGGGCCCAAGAAGTGTTTGATCTGCTGGTCGAGATGGCCTGGACCAACGGAGAGCCGGGAGTGATCTTCCTCGATCGGGTTAATGCCAAGTCAACTTGTCCCCATTTAGGTCCCATCGAGACGACCAATCCATGTGGCGAACAACCCCTCCTGCCCTATGAGTCTTGTAATTTGGGCTCCATCAATTTGGCTCGCTTCGTAAGCCAGGATGGCGACATCGATTGGGAGAGGCTGAGAGCAGTTGTTCATCAGGCAGTGCACTACCTAGACAATGTGGTTGACGCCAATTGTTATCCCCTGCCCCAGATTGAAGAGATGACCCTCAAGACGCGCAAGATCGGTCTTGGCGTGATGGGTTGGGCGGAACTGCTGATCAAGCTTGGGATTCCTTATGACAGTGAAGAAGCTGTTGCCTTGGGTGAAGAGGTAATGGGCTTCATCCAACGGGAATCCAAGGCGGCATCGGCTAAGCTGGCTGAGGTGCGGGGCGTTTTTCCCGCTTATTCCGGCTCGTCTTTTGAGCAGGAAGGACTGATTCAGCGCAATGCGACCACGACGACCATCGCACCGACGGGAACGATCAGCATCATCTGCAATACTAGCGGCGGCATCGAGCCCCTCTTCAGTGTGGGGTTGACTAGAACCAATGTCCTCGATGGGGACAAGATGGTGGAGATCAATGAGCTTTTCAAGGAGGAGGCAGCGAAGCGGGAACTGTGGAGCTCGGAGCTGGCAGAGAAGGTGGCGGAGCAAGGCAAGGTCGGTGGTTTGAGCGAAATCCCCGCTGACATGCGGCGCGTGTTCGTGACGGCTTTGGAAATCGCCCCTGAGTGGCATGTGCGCATGCAGGCCGCTTTTCAGAAGTATACGGACAATGCGGTGAGCAAGACGGTGAACTTGCCCCAGGCAGCCACCAGGGAAGAAGTGGCTTCGATCCTGCGCCTCGCTTATCGGCTAGGCTGCAAGGGCATTACCATCTACCGGGATGGCAGCCGCCAAGAACAGGTCCTCCATGCAGGAAAAGTTGAGGAAAAGCGGACCAACGGTGAGTGGGGTGTGATCAGGCCCCTGCCCCGGCCGGACAAGCTCCACGGCATCAGCGTGCGCAAGGAGACCCCGATGGGAAGCCTTTTCCTGACCCTAAATATGCTCGATGATCATCCCTTTGAGCTCTTCGCCCAAATCGGCCGGGCGGGAAGTGACGTCAGCGCCTTTACCGAGGCTATAGCCCGTCTGATCTCCCTTGCTTTTCGCTGTGGAGTCGACCCCATGGAGGTAGCCAACCAGCTAAAGGGCATTGGCGGCAGCAGGACGGTGGGCTTTGGCCTAGGTAGGGTCCGATCGGTGCCCGATGCCATTGGTCAATTTATTGCCGATTATCTCCAAGAAAAGAAGGGGAGCATAGCAGAAGAGGACTCGGCGACACTGGACGGTGATGTGGAACCTCAACGACTAAGCCTGAACCTGTGCCCATCTTGCGGCATGCAGGCCCTTGTCCACGTGGAGGGCTGCGCGAAGTGTGTGGCCTGTGGCCATAGTGAATGTTAAGGGAGGTATCATCTGTGCTTTGGTCCGAAGCTGGCGAAGGGAACACGAAAAAAACCGTGGAGTTGGCTGTGGTTGAGGCGAAACAAAGGCAGATCCCCTATGTGTTGGTGGCTTCCAACACGGGTCGGACGGCCCAGGCGGTCTTGGATGAGGCCCAGGGTGCGCTGCAGGTCATTTGCGTGACCCATCACGTGGGGTTCAAGGAACCTGGCCATGATGAGATGGAGCCGCAGATGAGGCAGGCACTGCAAGAACAGGGGGCAAAGGTGCTCACCACGACCCATGTTCTGGCGGGGGTCGACCGGGCGGTGCGCAACCAATTCGGCGGGCTTTATCCGCCGGAGATAATCGCCAGTGCCCTCCGGATGCTAGGTCAAGGCGTCAAGGTATGTGTTGAGATCGCGATCATGGCCTTGGACGGCGGGCTGATCCCCTACGGGACCGAGGTGATCGCCATCGGCGGCACAAGCCGCGGCGCCGATACGGCAGCGATCATTCGCCCGGCCCATTCCAACAGTGTTTTTGATACTCGCATCGTAGAGATTCTCTGTCGGCCTCGACCCTAAATATTGGCAAGGAGGCGGCCGCATGGTATCATCGCATCGGTAGCTTCAGTCGGGAGGTCAATTGCTGTGCGCCCCGTTATGGTCGGAAGTCTGAGGCGATATGTAGTTGCCGGCGTCATCATCCTGTTGCCGCTGGTGCTCACTGCGTACATATTCTGGTTCTTCATCCACACCCTGGACAATCTCCTCGGGGGACTGGCCGTCTTCCTGGTGGGCAGGCGCATCCCTGGTCTGGGGGTCCTGTTGTCCTTGCTCCTTGTCCTGGGTGTGGGCGTGATTGGTGCCAATGTCTTGGGCAGACGGTTCATCGAATTTGGGGAGAGCCTCCTCCTCCGTCTGCCCTTGGTGCGGACTGTCTACACATCGATCAAGCAGCTCCTGATGGGGTTTGTGCTCGACAACAAGAACGCTTTTCAACAAGTTGTCTTGGTCGAGTACCCGCGCCCAGGCATGTATTCGCTGGCCTTTGTCACCCGCCAAGGCGCTCCCTGGTATCAGGGCGGAGGTTCGGAGGAGCTTTACTCCCTGTTCATACCCACAACGCCCAACCCGACTTCGGGATACATGTTGTTGGTGCCGCGGGAGCAGCTTGAGTTCTTGGATATGTCGGTGGAGGACGCCTTGAAGATGATCATCAGCGGTGGTCTGGTCTCCCCCAACAACGGGGCTATTGAGGAGGATGGGGCTAATGGCGCGTGATGAGCTAATTCGCCGGGCGATTGAGGCCCGGGAGAGGGCATACGCACCTTACTCGGGCTTCAAGGTGGGGGCGGCAGTTCTTGGTGGAAGTGGTCGCATTTATGAGGGATGCAACGTGGAGAACGCAAGCTACGGGGCAAGCCTGTGCGCTGAACGGGTAGCCCTTGGCCAGGCGGTCGCGGCCGGGGAGGAAGTCATCCAGGCCGTGGCCGTTGTGGCCGACACAGAGGGAGTATGCAGTCCTTGTGGGATTTGTCGCCAAGTGCTCATTGAATTTGGGCCGGACATTGATGTGATCATGGCCAACATGCGGGGGGAACAGAAGGTAGTCCGAATGGGGGACTTGTTGCCTTACGCTTTCGGTCCTGAAAGCCTAAAGACTAAGGAGTAGGTTTATGGACGATAATTACCGATCGGGTTTTGTGGCTATCATCGGCAGACCCAATGTGGGCAAGTCAACGCTGTTGAATCGGCTCTTGGGCCAGAAGGTGGCCATCGTGTCCGACAAGCCGCAGACAACTCGCAACCAGATCCGGGGCATATTGACTCTGCCCCATGCCCAGGTGGTCTTCGTTGACACTCCGGGCATGCATAAACCCTTCCACCGTCTTGGGGAGTATATGATGCGGGAAGTGCAGGGGGCCTTGAGTGATGTGGACCTGGCCTTGTTGGTGGTAGATGGCTCCCATCCTCCTGGACAAGGGGATCGATATATCGTCGCCGAAGCGGCCGAGGCGAAAGTGCCAAGCCTGCTGGTGGTCAACAAGGGCGATCAGCTCGGAGATGCCGAATGGGTGGCTGCGTATCGGGCCATGGGCGATTTCCTGGATACGGTCGTCGTCTCCGCCATCACCGGCCAGGGACTAAGCGACTTGGTACGGAAGCTGATCGAGCATCTTCCCCCAGGTCCCCAGTACTATCCTGATGATATGGTCTCGGATCAACCCCTTAAGTTCCTCTTGGGGGAGTATATCAGGGAAAAGGTCCTCGAGCTGACCCGGGAGGAGGTGCCCCATGCCGTCGCCGTCGAAGTGGAGGAGGTATCTCCCCGGGAAGATCGGGAGCTGACCGATGTCCGGGCCACTATCTACGTCGAAAAAGACTCCCAAAAGGGAATCATCATCGGCAGGGGAGGGCGGATGCTGCGGAGCATCGGCCAGCTGGCTCGGGGCGAGATGGAAGGGCTCCTGGACCGTCAGGTGAATTTGCAGCTGTGGGTCAAAGTGAAGAAGGACTGGCGCCAACAAGAAAACACCTTGCGCAGTCTCGGTTACTCGTGATGGGGGTCTTGCTTTGAGGGTCGATGAGTTTGATTACTATCTGCCTCCGGAACTAATTGCCCAGCATCCACTCCCGCGGCGGGACGATTCCCGCCTTTTGGTTGTCCATCGGGCGGGCGGCCGTCTTGAGCACCGCAGCTTCCATGATTTGCCCCGGTACCTCCTGCCAGGGGATGTATTGGTGATCAACGACACCAAAGTCAGGCCGGCCCGGTTGTGGGGCCTGCGACGCACTGGCGGCAAAGTCGAGGTCCTGCTTCTAAACCCGTTGGGAGGAAACTATTGGGAAGCTTTGGTGCGACCGGGACGTCGGGTCCGCCCGGGAGAATACTTGGAATTTGGCGATGGACTGCTCAGGGCCCACGTACTGGAGCGGACTTCATCAGGTGGACGCAAACTAGCCTTTGAGTGGGAGGGTGATTTTGCGGAGGTTCTGGAACGACTGGGGGAAATGCCCCTCCCCCCCTATATCAAAGAGCCTTTGCAAGATACGGGGCGCTACCAGACGATTTACGCGCGGGAAGAAGGATCGGCGGCGGCGCCCACCGCGGGTTTGCACTTCACCGCGGAAATCCTGGCCCAGATTCAACGCCAAGGGGTAAAGGTAGTCCCCATCACCTTGCATGTGGGGCTGGGCACCTTCCGTCCCGTGCAAACGGACCTGGTCGAAGAACACAGCATGCATGCCGAGTACTACTCGGTTTCCGAGGACGGGGCAAAGATAATTAACCAAGCCAAGGAAGGGAGCGGACGGATCTTTGCCGTCGGGACCACCGTTGCCCGGACGTTGGAGACAGTCGGAGCGAAGGGCAGGGTAGAGCCAGGGAGCGGCTGGACGGACATTTTCATTTATCCCGGCTACACCTGGAAAGTAGTTGATTGTCTGCTGACCAATTTCCATTTGCCGCGTTCGACTTTGCTCATGCTGGTCAGTTCCTTCGGCGGCCTGGAGCTCATGCGGAAAGCTTATCAGGAGGCAATCAGGCTGCGCTATCGCTTCTTCAGCTTTGGTGATGCCTGTTTGATTTTATAAGAACAAGGGGTAAGCAAATGCCAGTTTCCTTTGAGGTGATTCATCGTTCGCAGGAGAATCAAGGCCGGGTGGGTCGGTTGACTACTCCCCACGGACAGGTGGAGACCCCGGTCTTCATGCCCGTTGGCACCCAGGCTACGGTCAAGACCATGAGTCCCGATGAACTTGCGGAACTTGGGGTGGGGATACTGCTGTGCAATACCTACCACCTGTATTTGCGCCCCGGCCATGATTTGATTCAGCGGGCTGGGGGGCTGCATCGGTTCATGAATTGGCCGCGGGGCATTTTAACGGATAGCGGTGGTTTTCAGGTATTTAGCCTGGCCCACTTGCGCACCGTTGCCGAGGAGGGGGTCACCTTTCGCTCCCATCTCGACGGCTCTACCCACTTCATCGGGCCAGAAGAGTCGATGGCCATCCAGCAGGCTTTGGGGGCGGACATCGCCATGACCTTTGATGAATGCGTTCCCTACCCGAGCACCTATGAATACACGGCCAAGTCAGTGGAGCTGACCAGCCGCTGGGCGGAGCGATGTTTGAAGGCCCATCGCCGAGAGGACCAGGCTCTGTTTGGGATCGTCCAGGGAGGCATGTTCGCCGACCTGCGGCGGCAAAGCGCCTTGGAGCTAGTGCAAATGGGCTTTCCTGGGTATGCTATAGGGGGACTTAGTGTCGGCGAACCTAAGGAACTGATGAACGAAATGCTCGAGGTGACTGTGCCACTCCTGCCTGAGGACAAACCCCGGTACTTGATGGGGGTTGGCTCGCCGGACTGTCTGTTTGAGGGAGTTGAGCGGGGGGTGGATATGTTCGATTGTGTCCTGCCCACCCGCCTGGCGCGGCACGGCACGGCCCTGACGGGAGAGGGACGGATCATCATTCGCGACGCGGCCTACGCTGAGGATTTCGGTCCCTTGGATCCCCATTGCGGATGCTATGTGTGTCGCAATTATTCCCGTGCGTACCTTAGGCACCTGTTTAAGGCCAAAGAGATCTTAGGCATGCGGTTGGTGACCTGGCACAACCTGGCTTTTCTCTTAGGACTGATGGATGCCATCCGTGATGCCCTGCGGGAAGGACGGTTTGCTTCCTTGAAGGCATCTTTTTTCGCTAGCTACTACGGACATACCTAAGAGGGTTTTTCTGGTAGTCGGAGAACGTAGAAGGGCGACCTTTTTCCAGGGCGACATTGGAAAGGAGGATTGAATCATGGATGTTCTACTGGCTCAGGAGGCAGGAGCGGCGCCGAGCAAATTGGCAGCTTTTCTTCCCTTTATCGTCATGTTCGCGGTGTTTTATTTCCTCCTGATCAGGCCCCAGCAGCAACAGCAAAAGCGCAGGCAGGCGCTCCTCGACAGCCTCAAGAAAGGGGATCGGGTGATCACCGTTGGCGGCATCCACGGGGAGATAACAGACCTAAAGGATGATGTGATTACCCTCCGGGTTGCCGACAAGGTGGAAATCCGGCTGGCTCGGGCGGGGGTTAGCATTGTCAAGGGCAGAGACTCCAACTAGCTCCTTGTGCGGCTGCTAAGCCTCCATTAGACCGGAGGCTCCCTTGCTATGAGATGCTGGAGGGGGTATGATGGTGGGGAGGAAGGACGACCGGCCGGTGGTGCTGGATGATGTGAAGCAGCATCCGGCAATTGCCGTTTATCTAGAGAAGGCCAATGAGTATCTGGGGAGATTGGGTTATACAGAACATGGCCAGCGCCATGTGAGCTTAGTGGCCAATATCGGCCGCAACGTCCTGGAAAGGCTGGGCTATCCCCAACGGCTGGGCCAACTGGCGGAGATTGCCGGTTACTGTCATGATTTGGGCAACGTCATCGGGCGCACCCATCATGGAGCGGCTGGAGCTGTGCTGGTTGCTCCGATCCTCGTGGAATTGGGCATGGGCCCCGAAGAGGTCGCGACGATCATTGGCGCTATCGGGAACCATGAGGAAGAGGTGGGTCAACCGGTCAGCGAAGTTGCCGCGGCCTTGATTTTGGCGGACAAGAGTGATGTTCATCGCAGTCGTGTTCGCAACCCCGATGTTGCCACCTTCGATATTCATGACCGGGTGAACTACGCGGCTACCCGGTCCTTTTTGAATGTCTGCGGCTCGAGTCGGACTATCACCCTCGAGCTCACCATTGAGACCGGCATCTGCCCGGTGATGGAGTACTTCGAGATCTTCCTGACCCGGATGATGATGTGTCGCCGGGCGGCCCAATTCCTCGACTGTACTTTCCATTTGGAAATCAATGGCGGCAAACTCCTCTAGCTGGTGGGGGAGGTGGGGAAAAGGGGCGAAAACAGGAGGATTTGGGGATGTGGAGGCAAATTGACAAGCTAGTTGATGTGGGATATAATCTTTTTGTGCATCAAGGGACATAGTCAATTTTGATGGGAGAGGAGACGGGGCATGGGACGAGGAAGGAGCGTACGCCTGGTCGTGATCTTGATCCTGCTCCTGGCGGCAGGGGGCGTACTCTACACCAGGCCAATTAATCTGGGGCTCGACCTGCAAGGCGGCATCCATGTCGTCCTCGAAGGTGTAGAAACACCGGAGCTACCCCTGACTGAGGATGCAATGAACAGGGCTTTGGCGGTGATCGACCGGCGAGTCAATGCTTTGGGGGTCACGGAGCCTGTCTTGCAGCGGCTGGGGGACCGAAGGATTATCGTCGAGTTGCCTGGGGTTGAAGACCAGGAGCAAGCCATCGGGGTAATTGGCAAGACCGCGGTCTTAGAGTTTAAGGACCCGACCGGCGAGACGGTCTTGACCGGGGCCGATCTTGCCAATGCTGCCTTGGGACGGGATCACATGGGCCGACCGGCGGTTGACGTGGAGTTCACCGCCGCGGGGGCTAAGAAGTTTGCGGACGTAACCACCAAATGGGTTGGGCACCAAATGCCCATCCTGCTTGATAACAAGGTCATCAGCAGCCCTGTCATTCAAACGCCGATTACTGAAGGCAAGGGGCAGATCACAGGCGGTTTTACCACGGAAAGTGCCTCCGAACTGGTGATTCTGCTCAGAGCAGGCTCGCTGCCTGTGCCTTTAGAAGTAGTGGAAATCCGTAACGTGGGACCGATTCTGGGCCAAGAATCAATCGATCGCAGCCTGAGGGCTGGCATCATCGGAATCATAGGCGTTGTGCTGTTCATGTTGGCCTACTACCGGCTGCCCGGAGGCATTGCCAACTTAGCCCTCGCTATTTACGTGGTCCTGGTGTTGGCGGAGCTCGCCCTTGTGCGGGCAACCTTGACCCTGCCTGGCATCGCCGGCATCATCCTATCCATCGGTATGGCGGTGGATGCCAATGTGATCATCTTTGAACGCATCAAGGAGGAAGTGGCTGCCGGGAAACGAGCCCGAGCCGCGGTGCGGGCAGGTTTTGGCCGGGCATTGGCGACGGTCTTGGATGCGAACATCACCACTCTGATCACCGCCCTTGTACTATTCAACTTTGGCACGGGGCCCATTAAAGGTTTTGCAGTCACCCTTTCTTTGGGCATCCTAACTAGCATGTTTACAGCCATCGTGGTCACGCGGGTGTTTCTCGACCTAGCCATCGATCGAGATCCGGTTGGCTTTTCCCGCTACCTGGGTGTTAGGGAGGCGACGAAATGATTCCCTTCGTCGAAAGGCGCGGCCTTTGGTTTGCGATTTCATTGCTCATTATTGCTTTGGGAGTAGTAGCCTTTTTGACCCGTGGATTTGTTCTAGGGATCGACTTTACTGGAGGCACCATCCTTGAACGGGGTTTGCCCAGGTCGGTGTCCGCACAGGAAGTCAGAGAAGCCCTAGCCAAGGCGGGGATGGACTTGGGCTCCGCTGTGGTCCAACCATTAGGGGATGGCCGCGAGGTGCTAATTCGAGCCCATGCCCTCAGCAATGAGGACATCAGGTCCATCGACGATGCCCTGCGGCAGGCCTATGGACAAGTCCAGGTGCGGCGGACGGAACTTGTTGGGCCGACCATCGGAAAGGAGCTAGTAGGCCAGTCGATGATCGCGATTGCCCTTGCTTGCCTTGGGGTATTGGCTTATGTGAGCGTTCGCTTCCAGCCCAGCCAGGGAGTTGCCGCCATCATCGCTCTCGTTCACGATGTCCTGGTGACCCTAAGCCTGTTTCTGCTATTAGGGAAAGAGATTAACGGCCCCATCATCGCCGCCTTGTTGACGATCATCGGTTACTCGATCAATAACACCATCGTTATCTTCGATCGTATCCGGGAGAATCTGCAGTTTAGCTCGAACCGAAAAGACTTGGTTCGCCTGGTCAACGAGAGCGTTCAGCAGACCCTGGCGCGGACCATCAACACCAGCATCACCACCTTGCTTGTATTGTTGGCTCTGTTTCTGTTCGGGGGGACGACGATCAAGGATTTCACCTTGGCTTTGTTAGTTGGCCTCGTGGCCGGAACTTATTCCTCCATTTTCATTGCCGGTCCTCTCTGGACTGCTTGGCGTCTGCAGCGAGATAGGGATTTGACGGCGGCGTAGTTTGCAAGCCTATGGTATGACAGGAAGCAGAAAGGGGGTGTCCGGTCCCTGCGGGGAACGGGAACAATGCTCTCGGAATCCTTTAAACGTTGGCTGCTTGCTGGAGTAGGCCTTGCTGTGCTGACCAAGGAGAAGATGGAAGAAGCTGTCCAAGAACTGATCAAACAGGGCGAGGTCAGCAAGGAGGAAGGGAAAGAGCTCCTCGACAACTTGATGGAGAAGGCGGAGGCACAGCGCGCGGAGCTGTCCAATCGGGTGAACGCGGAAGTCCAGAAAGTCCTCAAGAATGTGGGCCTAGTACGGATCGAAGAGCTAGAGCGGTTGAAAGAAAAGATTCAGGAGCTGGAAGAGCGGTTAAGACGTTTGGAAGGGGATAACTAAGTCCTGCGTCGAAGTAAGGTCCGTGGTTGTCTAATTGACGGCCACGGACCTTTTTGGAAGTAGCGTGGGCCAAAGGATGGTGAACGGAGTGGCATCTGGCTTGGCCATCGCACGTCGCTACCGGCACTTGCGTCGTTTTCGTCATGTTGTGGAGGTACTACTGAAGCACGGATTTGGTTATATCTTCGAACACTTGGAGTTGGGCCATTTGATTCCGGTCGGCAAGCGGCGGGAGTATCCTGACAAAGGCATCCCTGTCGCGGTTCGCTTTCGCCTGGTATTGGAAGAGCTAGGTCCGACATTCATCAAACTGGGACAAGTCCTTAGCACTAGGCCCGATATCCTGCCCAGGCACTTCATTGAGGAGCTGGAGAAGCTGCAGGCCGATGTACCTTCAACTCCTTTCAGTGAGATCAAGGTTGAAATCGAACGGGAGCTGGGAGCTTCCCTGGCTGAGCTGTTTGCTCAAGTGGATGAAGTGCCCTTGGCCACGGCTTCCATCGGTCAAGTCCACCGTGCCCGGCTGCATGACGGCCAAGAGGTGGTCATCAAAGTGCAACGGCCTGGGGTAGCCGGGGTCATTAAGACCGATACGGAGATCATGATGGGACTTGCCCGTTTGGCGGAAGACCGGGTTTTCTCTTTCAGTCCGGTAGAGCTCGTCGATGAATTCCGGCGGGCTATGCAAAGGGAGCTGGATTATACTAGGGAAGGTCAGAACATCGACCGGTTTCGCCGGAATTTCCTCCACCGCCCTGAGGTGCAGATCCCCCAGGTGTACTGGAGTCATTCGAGCCAAAGGGTCTTGACCATGGAGTACATCGAGGGAAAAAAACTGACCGAGTTTGCAGAGGCGGCCAGCAAGGAAGTAAGGAAACGTCTTGCGGTGCAGGGCGCCCGGGCTTTCATGCAGCAGGTGTTGGTCGATGGTTTTTTCCATGGGGACCCCCATCCAGGCAATATCTTGGTGAAGCCGGATGGAAAGCTGGCCCTCCTTGATTTTGGGGTGGTTGGGCGGCTGAGGGAAGAAACCATGGATGCCATTGCCGGGCTGTTTTTGGCCGTCCTGGAACGGGATGAAGACCAAGTGGTGGCCAGCCTCGAGCGGCTGGGGGTGGTGGGTGAAGGACATATCCCCGGTCTCCGGGAGGAAATCAGCGAACTTGTCGATCGCAATTATGGCAAGAGCCTGGAGGAAATCCGGGTGGCCGAGATCATCCAAGACATACTGAATTTGACCCGCCGTTATGGTTTACACCTGCCGGGCAACTTCGTCTTGTTGGTGAAAGGGCTCATCACCCTGGAAGGTGTTGGCCGCTTCCTTGATCCCGAGTTCAACGTGGTTGAGATTGCAAGACCCTTCGCTAAGGAACTCTTGCGACGGCAGATGCGGCCCGAGTACATTTTGCGCCGCTGGCGCCGCGAGTGGGGCAAATACCTTTCCATGTTGCTTGGACTGCCGCGAGGGCTGGATCGATTCTTGCGCAAGGCCAGTGCGGAGCAGCTGGCAATACGCTTCAAACATGAAGGCTTGGAACGATTGATGGTCAGGATCGACATTGCGAGCAATCGCATCGCCTTTGGCATGATCACCGCGGCTCTCATCATCGGTTCTTCCTTGATCATGCTTACCGACCGGGGACCTCAATTGTGGGGTTTTCCAGCCATTGGACTACTTGGCTTCTGTTTGGCCGGCATCGTGGGCATATGGTTGATGCTGTCCATCCTTCGGTCCGGCCGGTTCTAGTCTAAGAAGGGGTTGATATGATGTTGATGTTGGTCCTCGCCTTGACTTTTGCTGTGCTGGTGGCTGTTTTTGCCATGCAAAACTCCAGCACCGTCCTTGTTTCCTTTTTGGCTTGGGAAATCAGCACATCGCTGGCAGTCGTCATCTTGGCTGCGGCCGCGTTGGGGGCGCTCATTGCCGGCTCCCTTGGACTTGTCAAGCAAGTAGAGATGGGGCTGCGCATGCGAGGTCTGCAGGCGAAACTGACCAAACTGCAGGGAGAACTGGAGGCGCTACAGAAGGAAAAAGAAGCCCTCACCGGGGAGGGGACCGATTCCGGTGGGGTTAAGGAATGACTCTAGCTGATGAGGAGGAAGATCGTTGCCCAAAGAATGGGTTTCCTGCCCGTCTGACCCCGAGCTGCGGGACAGCATGGCAAGTGAACTTGGCATCCCGCGGCTGGTAGCCCAAGTGCTCATCAACCGGGGCTTGAGGACTGTTCATGCTGCCCGCAGCTTCTTGTGGGGCAATGAGAGGCACGATCCTTTCTTGCTCGCCGGGATGGGCGCTGCATGTGACAGGATCGGGCAGGCGCTGCAAACTAACGAAGTGATTGGCGTCTATGGTGATTACGATGTAGATGGCTTAACCGGCACCGCGCTTTTGACCCGGGCGCTGCGGACCTTAGGGGGAAAGGTCATTCCCCGCGTCCCCCATCGTCTGGAAGAAGGGTATGGCCTATGTCCCGATGCTTTGCAGGAGCTTGCGGACATGGGGGTTAGGCTCGTTGTGACCGTCGATAATGGGATCACCGCTGGCCCGGAAGAAATCGCCATGGCCAGGGAGAAGGGCATGGACCTCATCATCACCGATCACCACGAGGTTCCAGCCGCGATTCCCGATGTTTGCGCGGTGATCAACCCGAAGCAGCCGGACTGTCCCTATCCGGAAAAGGAATTGGCCGGCGTTGGGCTGGCATACAAGCTGGCCGCGGCTGTAGCCGGACAGAAAGCGGCCGATTTGTACCTGGACCTGGTGGCTTTGGGAACGGTCGCCGATGTGGTGCCCCTGCAGGGGGAGAACAGGATCTTGTGCAAAGAGGGCTTGGCCCTTCTCCCTAATAGCTCCAACCGGGGCCTGGCGACTTTACTGACTAGCCTTGGATTGGACGATGGGTCGATTACTGCGGGCCAGGTCGGTTTTGTCATCGGGCCTCGCCTGAATGCCGTCGGCAGGCTGGACGACTCCCAGACGGCTCTGGAGCTCTTGCTATGTGATGATTCTGCCAGGGCCCGGGAGCTGGTGATGGAGCTTGAGACATACAATCGGGAGCGTCAGGCCATTGAGGCGAGGATCCTCCGGCAGGCCCAGTCGCTCGTTGAGGAGGAGCATAATCTTGACCAGGATCGGGCCTTGGTTCTGGCCCATGAAAACTGGCACCCGGGCGTGATCGGCATCGTTGCTTCCCGACTGGTGGAGATGTATCATCGTCCAGTGATCCTGATCGCCCTCGACGGCCCAGCAAGTCGCGGCTCGGGGAGGAGCATCCCGGGCTTTAATCTCTATGCTGCTTTGCAGGCCTGCGGCGATCTGTTGACCAAGTACGGCGGCCACGAGATGGCCGCGGGACTGACCATTCACCCGGATATGGTGCCCCTCTTGAGGCACCGTTTGAATGAAGTTGCAGTGCGGACTCTAGAAGACTCTGATCTGGTGCCAAGCCTTCGCTTGGATGGTTGGGTCTCTTTAGATGAGCTTACTTTGCCGGTGCTTCGCCAGTTGGATGGGTTACAGCCCTTTGGCATGGCCAATCCAGCGCCCGTGTTTGCTGTCCAACAGGTTCAGGTCCTGCACTCCAGGCGGGTGGGACAGGAGGGAAAACACCTCAGGCTCCTGGTCAAAGACCCTGCCAGTGGCCTGGAAGTAAGCGCCATCGGATTTCGGATGGGTGATTTGGAAGGCTGCCTCAGCCGACATTGCTTGGTCGATCTGGCTTTCCGACCGACCATCAACCACTGGGAGAGTCGGGAGGAGGTTCAGCTCGAGCTGCGGGATATTCGACCAGCTTCCCAGATGCCGCTCCTGGCATCGAGACAGGTCAGTGCAAGCCTCTTAAGGGAACCGGTGGAGCTGGTCGATGCCCGTCACGTCCAGGACAAACGCGCCTATCTCGCCCGGCTTCGCGAAGCAGGGGAGCGTCCCTTGATCGTCGTCAACAGTCCGAAGGAAGCCGCCTCCCTAGCAGAGCAGCTCATCGCGTTCGGAGCCGAGGGCCGCGGCCCGCTCGATGATTCTCCCCTCGCGGTTGCGGCAGCCTATCCCCCCGCGGCGTTCCCTGAAGGATTTACGACCGTGGTCCTTTGGGATCTACCTTTGGCGCCCATCCAGTTGCGGTGGACCCTAGGGGAAAAGACCCATTTGCTGTTCAACTCTCAAGATGGGCCACGGACCCAAGGGCTGCGCGACGATGTGCTCCCCACGAGGGAGAGGCTTGCCCTAGTATATCGTTCGTTGCGGGATGAGTGGTCTTATGGGGAGACGTTTTCACAGGAGGAGGCTTGGCGGCTCCCTGATCTAGCGGATGCCGACCCTTTGATGGTGAGCATGGCTTTGTCCATTTTCCAAGAAGTGGGTCTGCTCAGGCGCGAGGGCGGGTCTTTTGCCCTCGTGAAGCCTCCGGCAGGCAAGGTAGACTTGACATTATCCATGCTGTATAATGAAAGCAGAATTTCACCGGGGGAGTTTAGGCGTTTTAGTAATTTCCTCTTGACCGCTCCTATTCACGATTTACAAGCCTACTGCCAAGGTTATAGGAAGGAGACCCCTGATGGATCTAAAGGCTAGAATAAGAGAGATACCTGATTTCCCTCAGCCGGGGGTGAGTTTCAAGGACATCACGACATTGCTTAAGGACGGGGAAGCGCTCAAGTACGTAATCGAGCAGATGGCTGAACCCTTCCGGGAGTCCGGTCCGGACCTAATTTGCGGCGTGGAATCCCGGGGATTTCTCCTGGGAGCGCCCCTGGCCTATGAATTGGGTGTTGGTTTTGTCCTGATACGCAAACCAGGCAAGCTGCCAGCGGCCAAGGAAAGGGTGGAGTACACCCTTGAATACGGGCGGGATGCTCTGGAGATCCATCAAGATGCCATCGGCCCCGGTCAAAGGGTCCTGCTGGTCGATGATTTGCTGGCCACCGGCGGCACCATCGCCGCGGCCGCGCAGCTAGTTGAGAAGCTAGGCGGCCGCATCTTGGGCTTTTCCTTCTTGGTGGAACTGACGTACCTTAACGGCAGGGACAAAATCAAAGGTCACGACATCTGGTCCCTGGTCAAGTATTGAGCCTACTTGAGGTGAAGGATTTTGGATGGCAGGGACGGGATCCAAGCACAGGTCCATCCCGATGAGGAGCAGAATGACGCGGGCCTGCGGGAGCTCATCGCCAGGGTCAAAGAGTACAATCCTGGGGCGGATGAGGAGCTTTTGACGAGGGCCTGCAACTTCGCGCGGAAGGCCCACCGGGGGCAATTTCGCGATTCGGGGGACGTTTATTTCTGTCATCCCCTGGAAGTTGCCAAGGTTTTGGCCAGCCTTGAACTGGATGTGGTCACCATCAGCGCGGGTCTGCTCCATGATGTGCTGGAAGATACGGAGATCACCCGGGAGGAACTAGCGGCCGAGTTCGGCGAGGAAATCGCCAGTCTGGTCGATGGGGTCACCAAGCTGAGCAAGATCCCCTTTCAGTCCAAGGAGGAACATCAGGCCGAGAGCCTGCGCAAGATGTTCTTGGCCATGGCCGAGGACTTGCGGGTGATCTTGATTAAACTGGCGGACAGACTCCACAACATGCGTACCCTTCGCTATCTGCCCCCCGAGAGGCAGCGCAAGATCGCCAAGGAGACCTTGGAAATCTACTCGCCCCTCGCCCATCGTTTAGGTATGTGGAGCCTCAAGTGGGAGATGGAAGACCTGGCTTTGCGCTTTCTGGAGCCGAAGGAGTACTACCGCCTGGTGGACCTGGTCGCATCCCGCAGGCAGGAGCGGGAAGGAAATCTAGGCCTAGTCCTTGAGCACCTGGAGGCGAAACTAACTGAGACCGGCATTAAAGGGGAGCTGCAGGGGAGGAACAAGCACCTCTACAGCATCTACCAAAAGATGAAGCAGCAGGGCAAGGAGTTCGATGAAGTCTATGACTTGATGGGCGTGCGGGTGATCGTGGAGTCGGTGAAGGACTGCTATGGGGTGCTTGGGATCGTCCATACCATGTGGAAGCCAATCCCGGGCAGGTTCAAAGACTACATCGCCATGCCCAAGTCGAATATGTATCAATCCTTGCACACCACCGTCGTCGGTCCCACGGGAGAGCCGGTGGAAATCCAGATCCGGACTTGGGAAATGCACCGGATCGCCGAGCGGGGAATCGCCGCCCATTGGCTCTATAAAGAAGGGTTCAATGCCGGCCGGGAATTTGAAGACAAAGTGGCCTGGCTCGGCGAAGTAATGGAATGGCTCAAGGACATGAAGGATCCCCAGGAGTTCATGGAGACCTTGAGAATCGACTTGTTCGAAGACGAGGTTTTCGTGTTCACGCCTAAGGGGGATGTGAAGGCCCTGCCCGCCGGTTCGACCCCGATCGACTTCGCCTTCAGCGTCCACACCGACATCGGCTTACAGTGTATGGGCGCGCGAGTCGATGGACGGATTGTGCCCTTGGATTACAAGCTGAAAAATGGTGAGTTCGTTGAGATCATAACTTCGAAGAATGCCTCCCCCAGTCGGGATTGGTTGTCGGTGGTGAAGACCTCCAAGGCCCGCAGCAAGATCAGGGCCTATCTAAAGGAGTCACACCGGGAGGAGAGCATTGCCCGGGGCAAGGAAAGCTTGGAGAAAGAAGGCCGCAAGTATGGCCTTGAGCCCCATGAGATAATGAAGCAGGAGCGCTTGATGGACGCTGCCAAACGCTTCGGCTTCGTCGGCGTCGATGATTTATTGGCCAGCATCGGCTTTGGCAAATTAACCGCGGCCCAAGCCTTAGGTCGGATCGTCGGCACCAAGGAATTAGAAGCACGGCGCCAGGAGATCCGCAGGGAGAGATTGAGTCGCAAGGATGCAAGGGCGGACAGGGGCGGCTTGGCTAGAGGCATCCGGGTCAAAGGCATGGATGACCTGCTAGTCCGTTTCTCCAAGTGTTGTACGCCCGTACCGGGCGATGAGATTATCGGTTATATAACTAGAGGTCGAGGAGTCTCGGTCCACCGCATGGATTGTCCCAACATTGCCTCTTTGCGCGAGTCCCCTGAACGGTGTTTGCCGGCGGAATGGATCAGAGTAGAAGATGCGGCTTACCCGGTGGAAATACAGGTCGAAGCCGTTGATCGGGTCAACTTATTGGCCAGCATCATGAATGCCATCAGTGAACAGAAGACCAACATTGAAGCAGTCAATGCGCGGACGACTAAAGAACGAACGGCCCACGTCAGCCTGATCGTTGATATCCATGATATCGACCATATGCAGGCGGTCATCGATCGAATCAAGAAAGTGGATGGGGTGGTCGATGTCCACCGGGCCTTTCCAACTTAGAAAGGGGTCTACAGTGAGGGCGGTAGTTCAGCGCTGCAGCAAAGGTGCAGTCAAGGTAAAGGGCGAAGTAGTTGGGGAAATCGGGATCGGTTTCGTTGTCTTGCTAGGGGTAGGGCTCGAGGATGAAGGGGAGGATGCCCGGTACCTAGCCGATAAGATAGCCAACTTGCGGGTCTTCCCCGATGAAGAAGGCAAGCTCAATGTGTCCGCCTTGGATGCAGGCGCGGACATCTTGGTCGTTTCCCAGTTTACCCTCTTTGGGGACTGTCGCAAGGGGCGGCGACCAAGCTTCACCGCGGCTGCCGGGCCGGACAAAGCGGAGGAGCTTTATTGCCTTTTTGTCGATCATCTCCGGGAACTCGGGCTGAGGGTTGCCACTGGCGTCTTCCGGGAGCACATGTTAGTTGAAATCAGCAATGATGGACCTGTAACCTTGCTGCTTGACAGCCGGGGAGCTTTTTAGGGGGCGTCGGGATGGAGATCAAACGGCTGGTTGTCGGATGGGGACAGGCCAACTGCTATCTGGTTTATCGCCAGGGCCATGATGAAGCGTTAATTATCGATCCAGGCGGCGATGGAGCTAAGATCTCCGCCTGTCTTGAGGAGCTGGGCCTTCGCGGGGCGGCGATCTTGTGCACCCATGGTCATGCGGATCATATCGGCGCTCTGGGCGACTTGCATCATCAAGTGCCGATCTATATTCACGCCAATGACGCTGATTATTTGATAACGCCCGCGAAGAATCTCTCCCAGATGTTTGCTGCCTACGATCCGATCACCGAACCGGCGGCGGACCGTCTGCTTAGTGCCGGGGAGGAGATTGAGGTCGCGGGATTATCCGTGAAAGTAATCCACACGCCGGGCCATACGCCGGGAAGCTGCTGCTTTCAAATCGGGGAAAGCCTGTTCACGGGGGATACCTTGTTTGCTGGTGCGGTCGGGAGAACAGACCTGCCTGGTGGGGTTCCGGTCGACTTGATCAATTCGCTGCACAAGCTCATGGATCTTCCAAACCATATCGATGTTTACCCTGGGCATGGGCCGGGGACGACCATTGGTCGTGAAAGGCAGAGCAATCCGTACTGCCGGCGGTAGCGTGCCTTGTTGACAGGCTGCAGGCGATACAGTACAATGGCTGTGTGATTCAGCAAGAAAGGGCCTTATTTTCTTCATTATTCAGAGCTAGGAGGCAAAAAGCCCATGCTTTTCCAGAAGCTGCGTAAGAATACTCGTGGCATCCTAATTGTCATTGCGATTGCCTTCGGTGCATCCCTTTTCTACACAGGTGCGATGGCGATCATGGATCGTCAACGGGGCAAACAAGAACTAGCCGCCAACAGCATCGCCTTGGTAAATGGTGAACCCATTTCTTGGGCTGCCTATCAGGAGAATGTCTATGCTAACTTGCGCTACCAGGAAATGATGGGAGCCAGGGTAAATCCTTTGATGGTGGAGGCAGTCAAGTACAATACGGTCGAGTCCTTGATTAGTCAGACCCTCCTGCTGCAGGAGGCCAAGAAGCAAAAGATCAAAGTCTCCCGGAAGGAAATCGACGCCAAGCTAAGCGCTATCAAAGAGAGTTTCCCATCGGCCAAGGAGTTCCAGGAGCAGCTGCGCGGCAGTGGCCTCACCGAAGCACAGCTGCGGGGCTATCTCAAAGAACAGATTCAGGTCGAGAAGCTCTTGGATGACCTGCGCAATGAAGTGCGAATCACTGAAGAAGAAATCGTCAAAGCCTACGAAGAGGTCAGGCCGGCGCACATCTTGGTGATCCCGGAAGATGACACCCCTGAGGCTAAGGAACAAGCGCGGCAAAAGGTACAGGAGCTTGCCGAGCAGCTCCGCCAAGGAGCAGATTTTGCTGAACTGGCCAGGGCCTATTCGGAGGATGTAGGTAGTAAAGAAGAGGGCGGGGACCTTGGTTTTGTCGGCCGGGGACGACTGGTGAAAGAGTTTGAAGAGGCCGCCTTCGCCCTTGAAGTTGGGGAGATCAGTGACGTTGTGGAAACAGACTATGGTTTCCATGTGATTAAGTTGCTCGATAGAAAGCTAGCCGAAGGCGATGAGTTCTTAGAAGCCCGGGATGCCTTGGCGGCGGAGCTAAAGGAGCAAAAGGTAAACAACAAGATCGCCGAGTTTGTGGCCGAGCTTCGGGATGATTCGCAGGTGGTCATAAGAGATGAGCAAATCATCGCCCATGGCTTGATGCGGGAAGGCAATGTGGATGCTGCCGTTGAACATTACAAGGCGGCCCTCGAGGGAAGACCCGATGATGCATACTTGCGGGCCTCCCTCGCGCAGGCTTACCTGGAGCAGGACAAGACCCAGGAAGCAATTCAAGAGCTAGAGCAGGCTGTTGCTCAGGCGGATTCCGATTCTCAGCTCCATTTGATGTTGGGACTGGCTTATCTGCAGGCTGACGAGGAAGACAAGGGCGTGGAGTCGCTCTTGAGGGCCTCAGAGAAATCGGCGTCTGATTTCTTGATGCAGATTCAGATCAGCAGCATCCTCCAGCGAATGGGTAGGGAAGAAGCATCCGTTGTGGAAGACCGGATCGCAGAAATCCAGCGCCTCTACGAGGAGCAATTGAAGGCTTTGCAGGAAGCGGAAGGGAACCAAGCTGAAGAGGAAACGCCTGAAGGATCGACGGCGCCGTAGCCTAGAGGGATGATCCTTGGATGCGAGGGTGGTGGCGGACGCCACCACTCTTTCAATAGTGGCGGAAAGGAGTCTCATAGCATGTCCGGTATTAGCGCTCCACGGGGGACGAAAGATATTCTCCCCGGTGAGGTGGAAAAATGGCAGTACATGGAGGACACCGTCAGACGGGTCTGCGCGCGATTCGGGTATAGGGAGATTCGTACTCCCTTGTTTGAACATACCGAGCTGTTCCAGCGGGGCATTGGCGAAGCAACGGACATAGTTGAGAAGGAGATGTACACGTTCACCGATCGGGGTGGTCGCAGCATCACCTTGCGCCCAGAGGGGACAGCTCCCGTCGTCAGGGCCTACTTAGAACATAAGCTCTACGGATCGGCCCAGCCAGTCCGCTTATTCTACCTGGGGCCTATGTTTCGCTATGAGCGGCCCCAAGCGGGACGTTACCGCCAGTTCCACCAGTTCGGGATCGAGGCCCTTGGCAGTCAAGACCCCTTGATGGATACGGAAACCATCTTGGTAGCTTTGACGATCTTTGAGGAGCTGGGGTTGGAGGACTTGCATGTCCAGCTCAACAGTATGGGCTGCGCCCAGTGTCGGCCCAAGTATCGGGAGGGGTTGAAGGATTACCTAAAAGGGCGTCTCGATCGGCTTTGTGGCGTTTGTCGAACGCGGTATGAGCTCAACCCGGTGCGAATCCTCGACTGCAAAGAAAAGGCATGTCGGGGGGAACTAGAGCAGGTCCCCGAAATTGTTGACTACCTGTGCCCCGAATGCCGGGACCATTTCGAGCACGTCAAGGGGTACTTAACATCCTTGGGCCGCAGCTTTTCCCTCAATCCCCGGTTGGTGCGAGGTCTTGATTATTACACCAAGACAGTCTTTGAAGTAATTGCTCCGGGGATGGGGGCGCAAAACGCCGTTGCCGGCGGCGGGCGCTATGATGGTTTGGC
>JAAYLE010000075.1 GCA_012522085.1 Bacillota bacterium
CTTGGCTTCCTTCAAGATATTGGCTATTTTTTCCATCTTGTCCTTTGGGTACACAACTACGGGACAAAGAAAGATACCGCCATCTTTCTCGATGACCTCGAACCGATCGCCCTCACGCAAATTCAGCCTCTTGACGATCTCTGCGGGTATGGTGATCTGGGCTCTTGGCCTCAGCTCAACAAGCAACACGTCAAGTCCTCCTTTTCATTTCTAGTTTATGGTTTCGAATTACGGATTGTCTGAGATTCTGATTTTATGATATGCCAGCCGTGCCGTCTTGTCAATGGTGTAGTACATGGTGGGAAATGGCGCATTCACGGCAGGAAATCTACTTCCTCTGTGGCGAGGAAGGTTTTTACCCCCTGCCAGCGTGAGGCTACGGCTAGGTGGCATATCGCCGACCCATCTAAGATCTACTCTAGGAGGGGACGTCCGTCGCCTTCCAACAGAAGGAGAGAAATCGTATGAGCTTAGCTAGCGCTCTTTTCGGCCCTAAAGTCGGTGGGGTTTGCTTTCAGAGTTTGAGGAGAAAGGTCGGCGCTCCGCAGGTGAAGAAGGCTCCCCTTATGACCGATGACATGCGGGCGATGATTTAGCGATGACCTTAGAGCTCCGCGCAACAGATCCCTGAGTATACGACCCCTCTCAAGGTTTTTTCGCCACCAGATGCCGCGCTCCAGGAAGGGCAACATCAACGGGGCCAGAGAAAACCTGGGCCGCGTCCCTCTTCTTCCTTTCGAGATCGGCCCCCGGGCGAAAATGGGTGAGAAGCAGCTGATCGACGCCGGCTTTGGCGGCCAAGAGGCCTGCCTGCGCCGCAGTCAAGTGGGAAGGGTGCTCCTCTTCGGGATCGAGGGTTGCCTCACAGAGAAAAAGGTTGCTGCCGGCGAGAAAGTCCACCAGCTCCATGTCCAAGCCTGTATCCCCCGAGTAGGTTAGGATCCCATCGGTTGAAGCTATTTTCACCAGGTGGGCCTCCATGTTGTGCCGGGCGGGGGTGAAGCTCAAGGTAAAGGGACCGATTTTGAGGCTTCCTTCCCCATATTCCCCGATCGTCAAGCCCTCCCGGTAAAAGCCCAGCAAATCCCCGAAGGCATCACAGAGGTCAGCCAGCCGCTTCGTGTTGTCCGGGGGAAGATAAAGGGGAACTCGATTCTGGAGCCTGCCTTCCCGGCTGGCTAAGCCCAGGGCAAACCCCAAGACGAACAGATCGGCTGCGTGGTCGGGGTGAAGATGGGATAGAATCACCCCGGTCAGTTCTTCCACGGGACAAAAGGCCTGCAGCCCCGCAACGGTCCCGGGGCCACAATCGAGAAGGATGTTAGCCCCATCAGCCCGAACTAGATAGCCCGGACAGGCCCCTTTGGGCCCCGGAAAGGGAGATGAATTGCCAATAATAACCAGTTCCAATATCTAACACCTCATTTTCGTTGACTAGGTTTGGAAATCCTAGTATAATTTACCCAAAAGCTGGCATAACCAAAGGGGGGATTAGGTTGAAGTCGACAGGCATCGTCCGCAAAGTCGATGAGCTCGGCCGGGTTGTCATCCCCATCGAACTGCGCCGCACTTTGCGCATCAAGGAAAAGGACCCGCTCGAGATCTACGTTGATGAAGGCAACATCGTCCTGAGGAAATACGAGCCCGCCTGTGTTTTCTGCGGAAACAGCGAAAACACAACCACCTTTCGCGACCGGACCATCTGTCTTGACTGCCTAAACGAGCTCAAAGGCAACTGCTAGTCCGTCTCCCCCCGTCCTGGCAGATCGACGACCACCTGATAGACTAATCGCTTTGGTACGCCAAGTTCAGCTGCCGCTTCTTTGATGGCCCTTTTCTTGTCCATTGCCTCCATCAAAGAGAGCACCTTCGCCCGGATTTGATCCTGACTTGGCGTCGCTTCCTGACCGCCATCCTTAGCCCCGGCAATAACCAGGACCATTTCACCCCGCCTGGGGTTCCTCTCCAGCTCAGCCGCGAGCTGGCCAGGAGAGCCGACCAGGACCTCTTCGTAAATCTTCGTCAGCTCCCGCATGAGGACTACCTTTGCGTCGGGCCAAACCTTGGCCAGACTCGCCAGGGCGGCCTCGATCCGGTGGGGCGCCTCGTAGCAGACGACGCCGCGCCCCGATTCCCGAAGCTCCAGCAGGAGCTTTTCCCGCTCTCCCTCCCGGCGGGGCAGAAAACCGGTAAAGGTGAACTGGGGCATGTCGAAGCCGCAGATGGAAAGGGCCGCGCTCAGGGCGCTCGGCCCAGGGAGGGGGATCACGGGAAATCCTTCTTTACGGGCCTCGGCCACAAGCAAAGGCCCTGGATCGCTAATTCCGGGGGTGCCGGCATCGCTGACCAGCACCACCTTGCCGCCCTCCTTCAGCTTCGCCATGATGGTCGGCAGCCGCTGCTTGCGGTTATGCTCATTGTAGCTGAGCAAGGGAACAGCAATATTGTAATGGGTAAGAAGCGCCCTAGTCCGCTTCGTATCCTCCGCGGCGATGAGATCGGCCTCCCTTAAGATGCGCAGAGCCCTGAAGGTTATGTCTTCCAAATTGCCGATGGGCGTTGCACATACATAAAGTTCACCAGCCACTTCCCTAGGACTCCTTCTTCACCGACTTCTTTTTCTTCTTGCGGGACCGGCGCCGCCGCCGGGACTTCTTCTTTGGCTTCGGCTCCTCTTCGGCGGCCGCGGATTCGTTTACCTCCTCCTCCACCAGGATCTCCTCTTTCGGCTCCGGCTCCTCCTGGGCCTCCTGCTCCCGAGCCTTCTCCTCCCGGTAGAGCTCCGTTTCGAATTTCAGGCAGCACATCAGGCGACCGCAAATGCCGGAAATCTTGGTGGGGTTAAGGGAAAGATTCTGCTCCTTGGCCATCTTGATGCAGACGGGTTCGAAATCCCCCAGGAAGGTCACACAGCACAGACTCCTCCCGCAAGGGCCCAGCCCCCCGATCATTTTGGCCTCATCCCGCACCCCGATTTGCCTGAGTTCGATCCTGGTCTTGAAAACCCCGGCTAAATCCTTGACCAGCTCCCTGAAGTCCACCCGGCCATCGGCGGTGAAGTAAAAGATGATCTTCGCATTATCGAAGGTGTACTCCACATCGACCAGCTTCATGGGCAGGCCGTGCTTGGCGATCTTGGCCAGGCCAATCTCAAAGGCCCGTTCTTCCTTTTCCCGGTTTTCCTGCAGGTGCTCAAAGTCTTCCTCCGTGGCCCGGCGGATGACTTTTTTCAATGGCTGGACCACTTCTTCTTCCGGCACCACCTTGGGGCCGACGACCACTTCGCCAAATTCCAGCCCCCGGGCCGTTTCCACAATGACGTTGACGCCAGTCTCCAGCTCTATCTCATCCGGGTCGAAGTAGTAGATTTTCCCGGCTTTCTTAAATCGCACGCCGACAACTTTGACCATTACACCACCTCTTTTGTCAAGGTAAAGAACACATCTTCCAATAGAAGGCGGAGATTAACGTTGCCTGCCAGCTTGGGCCGACAGCCCTCGATGATCTCGAGGGCCTGGATAAGCTCCCCGGA
>JAAYLE010000076.1 GCA_012522085.1 Bacillota bacterium
AAAATAATCCCTGAGGTGCGGATCATCAACATCATGGATGACAGTCTGCTAAATGACTGCCGGGCGGCAGGCGGCTTGACCAAGGCCGTCACCCAGCGCATGTGCCAGTACTTCATCATTGCTGAAACGATGGGCGTCGACGTCATTTTCAACGCCTGCTCCTCCGTCGGGGAGACGGTGGATGTGGGGAGGCAACTCGTTTCCATTCCTATCGTTAAGATCGATGAGGCCATGGCGGAACAGGCCGTCGCCTCGGGGACCAAGATCGGGGTAGTGGCCACCGTGCCGACCACCCTGGACCCCACCGTGCGGTTGATTGAGGCGAAAGCTAAGGAACAGGGCAAGGAGCTGGCGATCACCCGGGCCCTTTGCTCGAAGGCCTTTGACTTGCTTCTCGCAGGCAAAGCCGACGAGCATGACCAGGAGGTTATGGACAAAGTCAAGGAGCTAAGCGCTACGGTGGATGTGGTCGTCTTGGCCCAGTGCTCGATGGCCAGGCTGGTGCCTATGCTGTCGGACGTTCCGGTGCCAGTCTTAGCGAGCCCCGACTCGGGCGTTCAGCGGCTGAAGGAGGTACTAGACTCGCTTTGATGGGTGATAAAGGGGGTTCTGTTTCGTGAAGGGCGTGCATGGCCGCATCTTACACATCGATCTGACCGCGAGTCGTTATTGGACGGAACCGGTAGGCGATGAGATTTATCACCGCTATCTGGGGGGTAAAGGATTGGGGGTCTACCTCCTCCGCCGGGAGGTAGACCCCAAGACGGATCCCTTGGGACCGGGAAACAAGTTGATCTTTGCCCTCGGGCCCCTGAACGGTACGCGCATGTACGGGATGTCCCGCTACGGTGTATTTGCCAAGTCGCCCTTGACGGGAGTTTTCGCGGAGTCTTACTCGGGAGGCCATACTGCCCCCGCCATGAAGGCGGCGGGGTATGATGCCATCATACTCCATGGCCAGTCCCCGAGCCGGGTTTTCCTCGCGATCAGCGATGAAGGGGTCGAGTTCCATCCGGCCGAGGACGTCTGGGGCAAGGAGACCGACGCTGCGGAAGACGCCCTCCTGGAGAAGGTTGGCGTCAAGGGGGCCCAGGCGATTGTCATTGGTCCTGCGGGCGAGAACCAGGTGGCCTTCGCCACCATTCAGAACAACTATTACCGCTGCGCCGGCAGGACGGGCATGGGGGCGATCCTCGGCTCCAAGAAGGTGAAGGGGATCGTGTTCCACGGCAAGACTCCCACCACCGTTGCCCACCCGGAGAGTCTTGAAGCTTACATGAAAGAGATCGTCGAACTGGGCAAGGACAACGTGGGCGTCAAGAACTATAAGCGCTACGGGACCGTCCAAAACGTGGGGCCCATCAACAAGGTTGGGGCTTTCCCCTCCCGCTATCATCGCAGTGGCACTGCGGCCCATTGGGAGCGGTTGACCGGCGAGTATCTGGTCGACGAAATGGATGCCAAGCCCCGGGCCTGCCACCGATGCTTCATGGCTTGCGGCAAGTTTTCTACGGTCAAGAAGGGGCGCCACAAGGGGCTTCAGATCGAGGGGCCGGAATATGAGACGATTTATGCCTTCGGGGGTCTTTGCGAAATCGGCGAGCTGGAGGAAGTTGCCTATCTAAATGATCTTTGCAACCGGTTGGGCCTCGATACCATGACCGGCGGGAACCTGGTCGCCTTGATCATGGATGGGGTTGATCAGGGCAGACTCGACTATCCTCTACAGTACGGCGATGCCGATGGAGCGGCGCGTCTTTTGCAGGACATCGCCTACAAGCGGGATCTAGGGGCAGTGCTGGCTAAGGGCATCAAGACCGCCGCGGCCGAGCTGGGTCTTGCCGATCTTGCCATCCACGTCAAGGGAATGGAGCCGGCGGCCTATGATCCTCGCTACCTGAAGGGCATGGCCCTGGCCTATGCCACTTCCCCCCGGGGAGCTTGTCACCTGCGGGCCACCTTCTATCGTCCGGAGCTGGTGGGTCTTAGCCCTCGCAATCAGATCGAGGGCAAAGCGGAGCTGTTCGTCGAATGGGAAGACAGGATGGTCATCCAGGACTGCCTGATCATGTGCCGGTTCTTCCGGGACCTGATCGAGTGGGATGGGATGGCCAGGCTCCTCAAAGACGTGGCGGGCCTGGAGCTTTCCAAAGAGGATATGCGCGAGAAGGCCGCGGCCATCATGGATGAGATCCGCCTCTTCAACTTGGCCGCGGGCATGGTTCCAGCAGACGATTGTCTGCCGGAGCGTTATTTCACCGAACCGTTGCCGCCAACTGGCGAAGTCGTCCCCCGGGAGGACTTTGACCGGATGATCAGGGAGTATTACCAGCACCGGGGGTGGACGCCCCAAGGAATCCCCCTGGACAACTAAGAAAGAAGGGCGGCTCAGCCGCCCTTATTCTTATAGAAACGGGTAGTTGCCATCCGCCAGCCCAACAGGACGGCCTGATGCAAAGCCCCGGGGTCTGCCTTCCCTTGACCGGCAATGTCGAAGGCTGTTCCGTGGGCCGGGGTGCAGACATCGATGGGGACACCTCCGATGATGGATACGCCTCGATCGAAGCCCATCAGCTTCATCCCGATTTGCACTTGGTCATGGTACATTCCCACCAGCATATCGAACTCTCCGGCAAAGAGCTTGAGAAAGATGGTGTCTGGAGAGAAGGGCCCCCGTACGTCCAACCCCTGCTGAAGAGCGTCTTCGATGGCCGGCCGGATAATGTCGCTTTCCTCTGTGCCAAAAAGGCCGCCGTCCCCTAGATGGGGATTGAGACCGGCAACGCCAATGCGGGGGTTGGCGATTCCAGCCCTGAGAAGCGTCTCATGACCTAACAGGATGGCATCCAACACCTTCTCCCGGGTAACTTGCTTGGCCACCTCTCCCAGGGGTATGTGGGATGTGACCCTCGCCGTCCAAAAGTCCTTCATCCAGCAGATCTCGCCTGCTCGCCCTTGCCAGCCTGTCAGATGGGAAAACAAGGCCACCTCATCACTGCGGGGGCTTCCCCCGGCGACCATGGCCTGCTTGTTTTGGGGAGCAAAGACGATCCCATCGATGTGACCCCTCATCGCCAGGTCTACCGCATACTCGATGGTTTCCAACGTGAACCGGCCAGCCCTGGGATCTACTTGACCCATGACGAGACCCTCCGGGTCGAAGGAGCCAAGATCGAGGAAGGACACGAGGCCAGGGCTGAAGACGACATCGTCAATGGAGGAGAAGACCTGGACGGGAAGGGATACGTCGGCGATTTTCTCTCCCAGGCTCAGGCAGCGTCGGTCCCCGATGACCAACAGTTCGCCTTGCTCGGTGAACTGCTCCTTGGCGAGGAGCTTGGCCGTCAGCTCGGGGCCGATCCCTGTAGGGTCCCCGTGGAGCAAGCCTAAGCGGGGCCTTGTTCTGTTTGACATGGATTTTCCTCCTTTTAGCCGTAGATTCCCACTAGCCGTGGTACGAACAACACAAGGTTTGGAAAATGGATGACCAGGGCTAATATCAGCAGCAAAGTGCCAATAAAGGGCAGGTTGGCCCGGGTTAGTTCGGCCATGTCGACCTTGGCCAGGGAGCAAGTGATGAAGAGTGCCGAACCCACCGGAGGCGTTTGCTGTCCAATGCCCCAGTTCAAGATGACCACCATCGCGAAATGGACGGGGTCAATGGCCATGGCCTTGGCTACCGCTCCGAGAAGGGGAACGATGATGACGAGCATGGCCGTACCGTGGAGGAAGGTGCCGGCGATGATCAGGATGAGGCTGGCCACCCACAGGAATGCCGTCGGGTTGGAGGTCATAGTCAGGAAAGGCCCTACCAGCATTTGGGGGACCCGGGCATAGGCCAGGATCCAGCCCAGGAGGGAAGCGACGGCGATGACGATCATCACTGAGCCCGTTGTCTCCGCCGAGTGGAGAAGGATTTTGAAAAGCCGCTTGGCATCAAAGGCTTTGTAAACCAAGGCGCCCAGCAAGAAGGCGTACACCACCGCAACGGCCGCCGCCTCAGTGGGGGTAAAAACCCCGCCCATGATGCCCCCCAGGATGATCAGGGGCAGGAACAGGACCGGCAAGGCGTCAATGGTGCTGTGGACTAGATCCCGCCAGGAGAAGGCGCTGGGGGGCTCGTAGTTTGAGCGCACGGAGATGATGTAGGAAACCGCGATCTGGGCGAGGCCAATTAGAACCCCGGGGACGATGCCGGCGATGAACAAGGTGGTCACCGACACCTGCATGAAGACGCCGTAGAGGATCATGGGCACACTGGGAGGGATGATGATCCCGATGGTGGACGAAGCTGCCGTCACGGCCGCGGTGAAGTCTCGCGGGTAGCCCCGTTCGACCATGGCGGGAATCAGCACGCCCCCCACCGCCGCCGTATCGGCCATCGATGAACCGGAAATGCCTGCGAAGAGCATGCTGGTCACTACATTGACGGCCGCCAGTCCCCCCTGGATGTGGCCGACCAGGGCGGAAGCAAACTTCACCAGCCGGTCGGACATGCCCGACTCGTTCATGAGGTTGCCGGCCAGGATAAAGAGGGGTGCGGCGAGCAGCGGAAAACTGTCTGCGCCCAGGTACAGGCGCTGAACGATGATGCTCAAAGGAACGGTTGTCTTGACCATGAGGAAGACCATCGCTACGAGCCCTAAGGCAAAGGCCACGGGGATATTCATCAGTAGAAAAAGGGCCATCGTGCCAAAAATCACCCAGACAGCGCTCATTTGCCCACCCCCAATGAATTGCCTCGACCCCGGCGGGGGAGGCCGTCCCAAATCTTGAAAGCCGTATCCAATGCCATGCATAGGCCTGCGATGGGAAACACGCTGTACACCCACAGGCCGATGGAGACCCCTGTGTAGGGCATGGGGTCCTGCATGGTTAGACCCATCGTTATGATCCCTTGCTGGACAATGACCAACAGGAACCAAAGGACAAGGAGGTTGCCCAGGACGGCAATGTAAGCTTGCCATACATCTGGCAGCTGGGCAACCAACAGGTTAAAGCCGATGTGGCTGTTCTTGCGCATCGCCATGTAGGCTCCGATGAAGCTAAGCCAAACCACCGTCATGCGGGCCACCTCTTCGGGCCAGGGCAGGGGGTTGTTCAAGACGTATCGATAAAAGACCTGTAAGAAAACAACCACCGCCATGCTGGCCATGAGCACCACCAACAGCCACCCCATGATCTTATCCACCCAATCCCGCAAGCGCTGCAAATGTATCACCACCTTAATGAGCGCCTGCAGAGGGAATCTGCAGGCGCATCTAGACTATTTATTGCGCCAGGATTTCATTCAGCAGGTCAGCGTACTCGCCGGTCGGATCGTTGTTGGCGAGAAAGTCATCCCAAATGGGACGCGAAGCCTGGATGAAAGCATCCATGTCGACTTCGTTGACTTCCATCCCTTTTTCCTTGAGCAGGTCCACGTACTCGGAATCGAACTTGGCTCCCAAATTGCGGGTGTAGGCGGCTACATCTCTCCCTGAGGTGACGAGGATCTCCTGCAGGTCCACAGGCAGGGAGTCAAAGAATCGCTTGTTGCAGAGCAGGTGAACCGGTGCGTAGATGTGGGAGGAGATGGACAGATACTTGTTCACCTCGTAGATGGCGTGGCTGTAGATATGGCCGAGGGGGTTTTCCTGACCATCAATTACGCCTTGCTGCAGGGCGCCGAAGACTTCGCCCCAGGACATGGGCGTTGGGTTTGCACCGAAGGCGGTGAAAGTAGCCAGCCGAACAGGGCTTTCCGGTGTTCGCAGTTTGATCCCCTTTAGGTCTTCAGGCTTGTAGATGGGGCGAATGTCATTGGTGATATGGCGAAAACCGTTTTCCCAAAATCCCAAATGCTTAAGACCCGTCTTCTCCAGCCTGGCAGCCAGATCTTGGCCGATGGGACCGTCTAAGACCCGACTCACATGCTCCCGGTCTCGGAAAAGATAGGGCAGATCGAGAACGCCGAAGATTCCATCAAGAAGCACAACAGGTGTTGAAGATAGGGCCATCTCAATGTGGCCCAGCCTGGCGCTTTCCTGCAGGTCCCGGTCAGAACCCAGCTGACCTCCCGGATAGACCTCAATCACCATCCGGCCCCCGCTGCGCTCCTCAACAAGGCGCTTGAACTCCTCGGCTCCGGCATAATAAAGGTTGGTCGGGTCCCCTCCGGTATGGCCCAACCGAGCGGTGTACCGCTGCCCCCAGGCCGCGCTCGTAAGCAAGACGACCAGTAGCAAAGCTCCAACTAACGATCTCTTCATTTTGCTCGTGCCTCCTTTGTTGGCTCAGGAAAGGTTTGGAACCAGGTCATCCCATCGAGCCATAAAATATGAGTTGCGTTAGAAATTACACAAAGGGATGTACAGATCCTTCTTGGAGACAATAAACCAGAAAATGGGGTCAACGAAGATAATCAATCCCTAGATGGAATATGTAAGGAAGTGAGCGACTTTCGCCGGGCTAGGGGCAAAGCTCCGATGGAGCCAAAACCATCCTCTTCGCGGCTGAGGGACCACGCCGCGCGGCTCTGTGAACGATGTCGAATTATGTCATAAAAAGGTGAACTTGCGGTGGGCCCGCAGTTGATACTGTCCAGCGGAGATTGGCCATGGAACACCGACTCCCTCACAAGATGCGAAAATCGCAATGGAACGCGGAAATTTGCATTTATTTCGTGATTAAATTTGGCAGTGCATTTTTCGACAGGCGAGCAGGAATTGGTCGTGCCGGCAAGAATATACCCCCTACAACACTATGTTAAGGAGGTGCGGTATGAAGAAACTACATGTCTTAATGCTTTGTGCAGCGGTGTTGCTTCTGTCTGTTGTGGGAGTCCAGGCAAAACAAGTCGTTACTTTCTCTGGTGTGTACGCCTCCGGTGAGGCGGCGGTCGATGTTCAGTTTAAGTTTAAGGAACTGCTTGAGGAACGGTCTAACGGCGAGTTTGAAGTACGGGTCATTATCGGCAGCGCCATGGGCGGCGAGCGGGACCATTTCGAAGCGGCAAGCCAAGGTGCGCTGGAACTGATCGCCATGGGCAGCGGCGACGTGGCCTTGTTCGAGAATCAACTGTCATATAACGAAATCCCCTTTGTGATTCGCGACCGGGACCACTGGTTTGCCTACTGGGAGAATGTCGGGGCCGAGATCAACGAAGAGATCTTGAAGAAGTACGGCGTGCGGACGCTGGGCGTCATGTACCGTGGTCCCCGCTATTTGACTTCCAACCGACCTGTTTACTCCCTGGCTGATATGAAGGGCTTGCGCCTGCGCCTGCCCGAAAACCAGGTCCAGATTAGGATTTTCCAGGGATTAGGCGCTTCACCCATTCCCATCGCTTTCCATGAGGTCTACTCGGCGCTGCAGACCGGAATTGCCGAGGCTCAGGAAAACCCGATCATGTCCATTTACGGTTACAAGTTCCATGAGGTCCAGAAATACTTGGTCGCAACCAAGCACATCTTCAGCACCGCCAAGTTCCAGGCGGCAGAGTCCTGGTTCAGCACTCTAACGCCAGATCAGCAAAAGCTGGTCCAGGAGTGCATGGAAGAGGCCGTGGCTTATGGCAACAGCCTGGTCATGGACAGGGAACGGGAACTGATGGAAGAGATCATGGCCAGCGGCATGGTCTACATCGAGCCTCCCGAGCTAGACCTGGAGGGGATCCGCGCACAGGCTCTGGCCATCGTAGGGGAAATGGTCGAAGAGGGTCTATTCCGCAAAGACCTGTACGAAAAGGTTCTTGAACTGTAGGGAGCAAACGAAGGGGCGCACTTTGTTGCGCCCTTTTGCCCCATGATTATTGGAGGGTTGTTGAATGCTCATCAAGCTGTTGAACCGCGTGACCCAATGGCTGGCATCTTTGGTGTTCATCGCCATGTATTTAGTCACCCTCTTCCAGGTCGTGGCCCGTTATGTTTTCGGCAATCCCTTTGTGTGGACAGAGGAATTGGCCCGGTTCCTGTACGTCTGGCTCACTTTTGTCGGCGCTGCAACAGTCTTTTATGAAAACAAGCACATCATTGTCGACATCCTGGTATCGAGGACATCGGCTGCTTGGCGCACGGTGCTTGCCTTTGTGGCAAATCTCTTTGTTCTTGCCTTCAACCTGGTGTTGTTCGTGGGCGGCATCAGGATGGTGCGGGCTACCCGCACGGCTCAGGCCCCTAGCATTCCGGCTGTAACCTACGCCTGGGTATACCTGGCCATTGCTTTGGGGGCGGCCGCTATGGTCATCATGGTAATTCCTAGACTGCTTAGTCCAAAAAGCGCCCAACATTCCACCAGCTATGGAGGTGAGACCTGATGGATGTCGCAGCAATTGTCATCCTAGTCGGATTGCTGGTTCCCTTGATGCTCACTGGTCTGCCGATCGCCTACTGCATGGGAGCCTGTTCCATCCTATATTTGTTTTATACCCAGGGATTTTTCTT
>JAAYLE010000077.1 GCA_012522085.1 Bacillota bacterium
GACGGCGTTGAACTAGACATTACAGAGGACGCCTTAACGGCCATCGCCCAGGAGGCATTGTCTAGGAAGACCGGGGCCAGGGGGCTGCGGGCCATCCTAGAAGAAGTCATGCAGGAGATCATGTATGATATTCCATCCCGGCGGGATGTCAAGAAGTGCGTGATCACAAGGGAGACTATCGTTGACAAGGAGCCGCCTCGTCTGGTGTTGGTGGATCGTAAGGTGAAAAAGGAAGAACCTGCCTAGGTTCATGGAAATTGAAAACAACTGCGGGACAGTCGATCAGCGGCTGTCCCTTTTTATTTGCAGCCCAAGAGAGTCAAGCCGGGCGCATCTAAGCGACCCGGGGGATATGACCGGTTTAAAAGGGGGGGTGCCAGGGAATATTACAGTTGTAAGGAGGGATAGACCTTCAATGGAGATGATGGGTGTGTTTGGAGTGGTCAATCTAATCTTTGCTGTGGTTATCGGTCTTTACTTCTGGAACCTGCTCAGAGCCCAACATACGAGTCGGTCTGCAGTCGACCGAGAATCCCGCAAGGAAATGGAAAAACTAGAACGAATGAAGGCCATATCCTTGAGCGAGCCCCTCTCCGAACGCACTCGACCTACGAAGTTCGAAGAGATCATTGGCCAAACTGAAGGCCTTCGCGCTTTGCGCGCAGCCTTATGCGGTCCAAACCCCCAGCACGTGATCATCTACGGTCCTCCCGGAGTGGGCAAGACCGCAGCGGCAAGGGTCGTGCTGGAAGAGGCTAAAAAGAACCCCGCGTCTCCTTTTCGAGAAGACTCTAAGTTCGTTGAGATCGATGCTACAACGGCTCGTTTTGATGACCGGGGGATAGCCGATCCCCTGATGGGTTCGGTGCACGACCCGATTTATCAGGGAGCGGGACCCTTGGGCATGGCCGGCATTCCCCAACCTAAGCCCGGTGCGGTGACCAAAGCCCACGGCGGACTTCTTTTTCTCGATGAAATCGGGGAGCTTCATCCGATCCAAATGAACAAGCTTCTGAAAGTCCTCGAAGACCGGCGGGTGTACTTGGAAAGTGCATATTACAGCGCGGAGGATACCAACATTCCCCAGCACATCCACGAGATCTTTCAAAAGGGGCTGCCTGCCGACTTCCGGCTAGTGGGGGCCACTACCAAGATGCCCGAGGATATCCCCGTGGCCATTCGTTCTCGCTGTGTCGAGATATTCTTCCGCCCCTTGCGGCCCGATGAGGTGATGGCCATCGCTTTGAATGCCGTAAAGCGCATTGGTTTCGAAGCGGAAGAAGGGGCGCTCAATGTGATCAAACGCTACGCGGCTAATGGCCGGGAAGCGGTGAACATGGTCCAGCTAGCGGCGGGACTGGTCCAGACGGAGGGCCGAAAGGTTTTGCGGCGAGAAGACCTTGAGTGGGTCGTCAACAACGGTCAGCACAATCCCCGTCCCGACTATCGGCTTCCTGATCATCCCCAGGTGGGGTTTGTCAATGGCATGGCTGTCTACGGCCCGAACATGGGCACACTCATCGAGATTGAGGCATCGGCAATCCCAGCGGCCCAGACCAAAGGGAGCGTTATCATCACTGGCGTCATCGACGAAGAGGAGATGGGTGGTCATGGACGGACGGTGCGCCGCAAAGGGATGGCTAAAGGCTCGATGGATAACGTGATTACCGTCCTTCGCCGTAATCTAGGGCTATGCCCTCATAAGTATGATCTACATGTCAATTTTCCGGGCGGGGTGCCGATCGATGGACCTTCGGCAGGGATCGCCATTGTCACCGCTTTGTATTCCGCGATCACCGATCTTCCGGTAGACAACTTGGTGGCAATGACAGGGGAGATTTCCATCCGGGGATTTGTTCGTCCGGTGGGTGGAATTGTGGCGAAGCTGGAGGCGGCCCGACTGGCGGGCGTGCGCCGGGCGATCATCCCGAAAGAGAACTGGCAGGATACCTTTGCCCAACTGGGGACCATGGAAGTTGTCCCCGTTGAGAGGATCGAAGAAGTCATTGAACACGCAATTGCCTCACAGCATAGGGCCAAGCTGACTCCCCTCACCGCAGGGCTTTGAGGAGGCTTTTTCGCTCCCGACTTCTAGGTAGTGGCCTATGCAATGAAAACCATCGTGTTGTCCAGAACCGGCCCCGAGCGGGGGTAGAAGCCCTCAGCTTGGGGCTTCATCGCAAGGGCATATGCTAGGAAGAGCGGCCCTTCGTGTCTTGCTGGATGCCCTTCATCTAGGGTGCACTAATCCCATCGATCTACTTGCTTCCTCCCCTTTCCTCTGATAGAATCTCTATCTGTAGGTGCACCGGTCCTTAGACCTTGCTGCTGCCTAGCAGAAGGGTCTGTCCCCCTTAGGTAGAAGGAGATTAGTAGATATGTCCCGAATTATACACAGGTTATGTCTGTCAGTTCGCCGACAAATATGTAGTTAGGGTGATGGTGTATGGCTGTTCAACGTGAAGACATTGAGCTCGCTGTCGACATCCTGCCCATCCTGCCCTTGCGCGGACTCCTTGTTTTTCCTTATATGGTAACCCCTCTCGATGTAGGCCGTCCCAAGTCCGTTGCCGCTTTGGAAGATGCGGTCATGCAGGGGCGGCACATGTTCCTTTGTGCCCAAAAGGACAGTACGATTGAAGATCCGGCTGCCAAGGATGTTTACACCATCGGGACGGTCTGTGAGATCAAGCAGATCCTGAAGATGCCCGAAGGACAGATTCGGGTCCTAGTGGAGGGACTCTATCGTGCCCGCTTGTTGAAAGTGGTCCAGAGCAGTCCCTTTATGCAGGGCCAAATCCAGCAAATAGATGAGGTTAGCGAAGAAGGCCGCGAGATGAAGGCCCTGATGCGGCTTGCTCTCGACCGCTTCGAGGATTACGTTAAGCTCAGCAAGCGGGTCCCGACGGAAATGCTCGTTGCCCTTAACGGCATCGAAGAGCCGGGCCGTCTGGCCGATACGATTGGCGCGCAGTTAAACCTGGGTTTAAGTAAACGCCAGGAATTGTTAGAGGAACTGTCGGTCAGGCAGCGGCTGTATAAGATCAGCTTAGCCCTCGCTGAAGAGTTGGAGATCCTGAAGCTGGAGAGAAGGATCCATTTGCAGGTGCGTCAGCAGATGGAGAAAGCCCAGAAGGAATACTATCTGCGGGAGCAGATGAAGGTGATCCAGCGGGAATTGGGCGAAGGGGATGGACAGCAATCGGAGATCGAAGAGCTGAGCCGACGCATTGAAGAGGCTGGGATGCCTCTCGAGGCCCATGAAAAGGCTCTTCACGAGCTGGGGCGGCTGGAGAATATGCCTCCCATGGCGGCGGAAGCAGTAGTCGTCAGGACTTATCTTGACTGGCTGATCAACCTGCCGTGGAATGTTTATACAGAGGACCAGCTCGACATTAACCGGGCCCAGGCAATCTTGGCTGAAGACCACCACGGGCTGGAGAAGGTCAAGGAGCGGATTTTGGAATTCTTGGCTGTCCGTCAGCTAGGCGGGCAGCTCAAAGGTCCGATCTTGTGTTTTGTCGGTCCGCCCGGCGTTGGCAAGACTTCCCTAGCCAAGTCAATTGCTAGGGCGATGGGCCGCAAGTTTGTGCGCTTCTCCCTGGGAGGAATCCGTGATGAAGCGGAGATCCGGGGGCACCGCCGCACCTATATCGGGGCCATGCCTGGTAAGATCATCCAATCGGTGCGCAAGGCTGGATCGAGCAATCCGGTGATTCTCCTCGATGAAGTGGACAAGATGATGATGGATATGCGGGGAGATCCGGCGTCAGCCTTGTTGGAGGCCCTCGATCCTGAACAGAACAGTCAGTTCGGCGATCATTATCTAGAGGTGCCCTATGATCTGTCCCAGACCTTCTTCATCACTACAGCCAACTATTTGCGTGGCATCCCTCGACCTTTGCAGGACAGGATGGAAATCATCGAGATTCCGGGGTACACTGAAGAGGAGAAGCTAGCCATCGCGCGCCATTACCTTTGGCCGAAACAGGTGGAAAACCATGCGTTGGCTGGCCATCGAGTGGCTGTAACCACCGATGCCATGCGGTCAATCATTAACGAGTACACCAGGGAGTCGGGCGTTAGGGAGTTGGATCGGAAACTAGCTGCCATTTGCCGGAAGGTTGCCCGGGAGATCCTGACCACCGAGCGAAAAGGCACCCGGATCACTCCCAACAATTTGGCCGAGTACCTAGGGGTGCCCCGCTATCGGCAGAGTCTACTTGACCAGGTGGACAGAGTCGGGGTGGTTACCGGTCTTGCGTACACGGAAGTTGGCGGCGACATCATGGAGGTTGAGGTTACCGTTGTAGCCGGCAAGGGCAACCTGGTCCTGACCGGGAAACTGGGCGAAGTAATGCGGGAGTCAGCGCAGGCAGCCTTGAGCTTCGTTCGGTCGCGAACTAGTCGACTAGGCATCCGGGATGATTTCTATGAACATTACGATGTACATGTGCACGTTCCGGAAGGTGCTGTGCCCAAGGATGGACCTTCTGCGGGCATCACCATCACGGCGGCGCTAGTCTCTGCCTTGACGGGGCGTCCCGTCCGGGGAGAGGTGGCCATGACTGGGGAGATTACCCTGCGAGGCCGCGTTTTGCCTGTGGGAGGACTGAAAGAAAAGCTGCTGGCTGCACGTCGGTCGGGTGTCAAGATAGTCCTCTTGCCTGAGGAGAACAAGAAGGATGTGAGCGAGATCCCTGAGAACATCCTGCAGGACCTGGACATCCGCTTCGTTGAGCATATGGACCAGGTGCTTGATTTGGTCTTGCTCCCTTCGTCGCCGGCGTGTCGCCCTGCGATGGAGGATCCGCCAGTGGAACCGCGATTCGTTCCGCCCTTGATCACCCAGGAGGGCCCCTGGGTGGAGGACGGCCATGGTTCTTAAGGAAGCCCGTTATGTTTGCAGCGCCGTTAAACCGAGCCAGTATCCGGTGGATGAGCTGCCGGAGGTGGCCCTGGTCGGGCGTTCGAATGTGGGCAAGTCTTCATTGATTAATGCCTTGGTTGGTCGCCGGAGCTTGGCCCGGACCAGCTCTCGCCCGGGACGGACCCAAACCATCAATTTTTACCGGGTCGACGAGGAATTCTACTTGGTAGACTTGCCTGGTTATGGGTTTGCCAACGTGCCGAAGCGGATCCGGGATGCATGGGGACCGATGATCGAGGGCTATCTATTGGGGCGTCGGGCGCTGGTCGGCATCATCTTGCTGGTTGATGCCCGCCATGCCCCCAACAAGAATGACATGCAAATGGCTGACTGGCTTCATCATCACCAACTGACCTTTAGGGTCGTAGCTACTAAGGTGGATAAACTGCCCCGCGGGCGATGGCAAGGCCGGCTGCGGGAACTAGGAGCCGCCCTAGGAACGGATGAGGTGTGCGCTTTTTCGGCCAATACGGGCCATGGGAAGGATGAAGTGCTTGCACTAATTGAGGAATTCCTAAGGAATAGCAGGCACTGAATTTTTTCCAGTGGCAGGAATATTGTTGGTTGCCATGAAGTCTTACGAGGGATCTATACGAGAAGGGATTGGTATCATTGGAGGAGCTGTTTGCGGGCCCAGTAGCTGAGCTTCAGGGAAGGGATTTTCTGAGCTTGGCCGATTATTCGCGGACGGAGCTGGAAGCCTTGCTGGCCTTAGCCCGAACTCTCAAGGTCATGCCCAAGGATCGGCAAAGGGAGATCCTAAAGGGCAAGACTTTGGGGATGATCTTTCAGAAGGCATCAACGCGTACGCGGGTGTCTTTTGAAGTGGGCATCTATCAGCTCGGCGGCCACGGTTTGTTCTTGAGTGGTCAAGATCTACAGCTGCGGCGAGGAGAGACCATTGGCGATACAGCCCAGGTACTATCTCGTTATCTGGATGGAATAATGATCCGCACCTTCGGCCATGACGAAGTAGAAGAGTTGGCCCGATACGCATCCATTCCAGTGATCAACGGCTTGACTGACCTGTTGCATCCCTGTCAGGCCCTGGGGGACTATTTCACCCTCTGGGAACTATGGGGCGACTTGGTCGGTCGGCGCTTGGTTTATGTGGGTGATGGGAATAACATGGCCCATTCGCTGCTGTTGGGGGGGGCGATGCTAGGGGTTAATGTGGTTGTGATTTCGCCTGAGGGGTACTTGCCCCAGGAGACTATCGTTCAAAAGGCCAGGGCACTGGCTGAGGAGTCGGGAAGTAGCATTGAGGTAACAAGTGACTTAGCTGCCGTCGAAGGCGCGGATGTGTTGTATACCGATGTATGGGCCAGCATGGGGCAGGAGAGCGAACAAGCCCAGCGGGCTGCCGCTTTTCGCGGCTATCAAGTGAATGGGGAACTCCTCCGGAAGGCGAAGGCGGATGCGGTAGTGATGCATTGTCTGCCAGCTCACCGGGGGGAGGAGATCAGCGCCGAGGTGATGGACGGGCCCCAATCGGTCATATTCCAGCAAGCCGAGAATCGACTGCACATCCAAAAGGCGATCATGGCTGCCTTGATGCGTTAAGGGGCGGCACGGTACCAGTGCATCGTCAACAGACAGGGATACATCGTGGAAGAAAGGAGGGAGCCGTTTTGGCGCCCGTGCAGGGTTACGCGGCAAGAAGATGGTAATGAAAAGGTTTCACGGTGGAGTCCACCCATGCAATTGCAAGAAGGAATTGTCAGCGGTTAAGGCTATTGAACAGATGCCTGCCCCAGCCAAGGTGATCTTGTCGCTGCAACAGCATACAGGTGGCCCCAGCAAACCATTAGTAGAGGTTGGTCAGGAGGTTAAGCTCGGGCAAAAGATCGCCGAAGCCAGTTCTTTTATTTCGGCCTCACTACATGCTTCGGTGGCCGGCAAAGTCGTGGAGATCGCTCCCCATCCCCACCCGACAGGGGGTGAGGTGACCGCGATTGTCATCGAGAACGATGGCAGTGACGAATGGGCGGAAGGGATCGGTCCCAAAGGCTCGTTGGATAGTCTCACCCCTGAGCAGATCCGCGAGATTGTCAAGGAAGCAGGCATTGTTGGCCTTGGTGGAGCCGCTTTTCCCACCCATGTGAAAATCAATCCTCCGCCTGATAAGCCGATTGAGCATCTCGTGTTGAATGGTTGTGAATGTGAGGCTTATCTAACCACCGATCATCGACTAATGATGGAAAGGACGGAGGATATTGCCTTCGGGGGCAAGGCGCTGGCCAAGGCTCTCGGTGTTAAGAAAGTGATTATTGGGGTGGAGCGGAATAAACCCGAGGCGATCGAAGCTTTTAGGGAGATAGCCGCCCGGGATGATTTGTTCCAGGTAGAATCCCTGGAGGTTAAGTACCCCCAGGGGGCGGAGAAGCAATTGATCTATTGCCTCTTTGGCCGAGAAGTTCCCTCAAGGGGATTACCCGCGGATGTGGGCGTAGTAGTCCAAAATGTAGCTACGGCAGCGGCCGTTGCCGATGCCATCAAGAAGGGCTGGCCTTTGATCAAGCGGGTGATCACCGTGTCGGGTACTGGTGTTCAGGAGCCTAAGAACGTTGAAGTTCGTTTGGGGACGCCAGTGAAGGACATTATCGAGTTTGCGGGCGGATACAAAGGGACTCCCGGGAAGGTGCTGATGGGTGGTCCCATGACAGGCGTGGCTCTCCATTCAACGGAGGTTCCGGTGATGAAGGGCACCTCCGGCGTCATCGTTTTTCCCCGGGAAGAAGTCAAGCAGTATGATCCTGCGCCATGTATCCGATGTGGTCGTTGTGTCGATGCCTGCCCGGCCTATCTGATGCCCGTTACCATCGCGAATTTTGCTGAAAAAGGCATGCTCCAGGAAGCTAACCAATACGGAGCCATGGACTGCATTGAGTGTGGGTGCTGTACCTATGTTTGTCCGGCTAAACGCTTCCTGCTGCACTGGATTCAGTTGGCCAAGCATCAGCTCCTGGCCCTAAAACGACAAACCGGGTAGGAGGGAAGAAGGCATGGACGAGAACATCCAACTTGTTGCATCGACAGCACCCCATTTACGAGACGAAGATTCTGTTTCCATGATCATGTACAGTGTGGTTTGGGCTCTTGTGCCGGCCACATTGAGTGCAGTGTATTTTTTCCGAGGTCAAGCGGTGGGCATAATCCTCACCTGCACCATCGCGGCCCTGGTGGCTGAGGTCTTGGCCCAGCGGCTGCGGGGAGTGCCCGCAACCTTGTGGGACGGAAGTGCCTTGGTTACGGGCTTGCTCCTTGGTTTGAACATGCCGCCGACTGTGCCTTTGTGGATGGCTGCCCTTGGCAGTGTAGTGGCGATTGTGATCGGCAAACAAGTCTTTGGCGGGTTGGGTCATAACCCCTTCAATCCGGCTCTGGTGGGACGAGCCTTTCTATTGGCGGCTTTTCCCGTTCAGATGACGAAATGGATTGCGCCCTTTGACGCCGTTTCCGCATCGACGCCATTGGCCCAGGGGGCTGGCGGCATCTATGGGTACGGGCACCTGTATTTGGGATTGGTGCCGGGCTCCCTCGGTGAGACATCGGCCTTTGCCTTGTTGCTAGGGGCCCTTTACCTGCTCTATCGGGAGTATATTGACTGGCGCATACCGGTCGGTTATTTAGGTACAGTGGCGGTTATCAGCCTCTTAGCTGGGCAAGATCCCCTCTTCCAGCTTCTCAGTGGAGGTTTGATGCTAGGCGCCCTGTTCATGGCGACGGACATGGTGACCACCCCGATAACGAGGGCTGGGCGGTGGATCTTCGGCATCGGCGCCGGAGTGATCCTCATGGTCATCAGGTTGTGGGGGGCTATGCCCGAAGGGGTAACCTACTCGATCCTGATCATGAATGGTCTAACACCGCTCCTTAATCGTTGGACCCGACCACGCATTTTCGGGCATGGGGGGGTGAAAGCCCAATGAGCAACAGTCTGCGGATGGTTATTGTCCTGACGATAACGGCCATGTTGTCCGGGTTAGTGCTTTCTTATGCATACGAAGCTGCTAATACCTACATTCAGCGAAACGAAGAGGCGAAGTTGCGGCTGGTTATCCTAGATGTCCTTCCTGGAGCTGAGACCTATGAGACGCTGGCTTCCAAGACCCAGCCCGAAATTCCCGAGGATGATGTCACTTTATCGGAAGCGCCTCCCACGCAGCAGCTGATACCGGTCTACCGGGGGCTTGATAAGAACGGAAAAGAAGTCGGTCTGGCCTTCATCGTGGAAAACCCCGGCTATGGCGGTCTAATCAGGTTCATTGCCGGGATTGACACCAGATCGAATACGCTCACCCAGATTCAGATCCTCGAGCATAAAGAAACCCCTGGATTGGGCTCCAAGATAGCTGATGCTCCGTTCCGAGAGCAATTCTCGGGCAAATCCATCGCGGATCCCTTTGTCGTCGGCCAAGACGTCGATGGCATAAGCGGTGCTACCGTGTCGTCCAAGGCGGTAACCGATGGTTTGCGGACGACCATCCAGGAAGTAATGAAGCGGCATGGGAAGAGGGGGTGACCGTTGGTGTTTAACTTGGTGAAGGATTTTTGGAATGGAGTCTGGGACGAAAATACCATCTTCAAGCTTCAGATCGGCATGTGTCCCACATTGGCGGTGACCACCTCAGCCCAAAACGGGTTGGCCATGGGTCTTGCCACTACGTTCGTGCTTGTCTGTGCAAGTACATTGGTGTCGATAGTCAGGAAGCTGGTGCCGAAGGAAGTGCGCATACCAGTCTATATTGTGATCATTGCCACCTTCGTTACCATCGTCGATTTGTTCCTGAAGGCGGGCTTCCCAGATATCCACGCAGTGCTCGGCATTTTTATCCCCCTGATTGTGGTTAACTGCGTCATCTTGGCGAGGGCGGAAGCTTTTGCCGGCAAGATGCCTGTCCATAGGGCGGCGTCCGATGCCTTCGGGTTTGGCATTGGGTTTATGGTAGCTTTGCTGGTCCTGGGAAGCATTAGGGAAATCCTCGGGATGGGAACCTGGTTTGGCATGCAGGTGATGCCGGCGAACTTCGTCCCTTGGAGCATCATGGTCCTGCCCCCGGGAGCATTCATCAGCCTAGGCTTTGTCGTAGGCGCGGTGAACCTGATTTCCCGTAGGTCCGCTGCGGGTTCCCGGAGCAGCTGAAGGAGGGCGGATGATGTCAACGCTGTTTTTCATCTTCATCGGTGCACTGCTAGTCAACAACTTCGTATTGGTACGCTTCTTAGGAATCTGCCCCTTCCTGGGGGTTTCCAGGCAGCTGGAGACCGCGGTGGGCATGGGCATGGCCGTCACTTTCGTCATGACCTTGTCGGGGATCGTGACCTGGGTCCTGCAGCACTACGTCCTTAGTCCCTTTGGACTTGCTTTCCTGCAGACGCTCCTGTTCATTCTGGTCATTGCCTCATTGGTCCAGTTTGTCGAGCTGTTCCTAAGAAAGATGGTGCCAGTTCTTTACCGGGCGCTTGGAATTTTCCTGCCACTGATCACAACCAACTGTGCTATACTGGGCCTGGCGTTGCTTGTGGCTCAGCGGGAGTATGATTTGATCCAAACGGTCATCTTTGCAGTTGGAGCTGGTTTGGGATTTACCCTGGCGCTGGTCATCATGGCAGGTATTCGCGAGGAAATGCAATTTGCCCCCATCCCGGAGAGCCTCCAGGGTGCGGGTATTGCTCTGATTACGGCAGGCCTGATTTCGATAGCCTTCTCGGGCTTCGCAGGCCTCGTTCCTATGTAATGCCTTGGAGAAGGGTGGTGTGATCGGTGGATATTTCCTGGCTGTCCATGATTAGCATGGGAGTTGTCGGGGCATTTTTTGCCCTCGTGCTGGCCTATGCCTCCAATGTCTTTGCTGTGGACACAGATCCACGGGCCGAAGCCATTGAAGAGATCCTCCCCGGTGCCAATTGTGGCGCTTGCGGCTTCAGCGGCTGCAGCGGTTTTGCCGAGGGAGTCGTCACGGGTAAAGCCGAGGTCAGCGGCTGTCCTGTAGGCGGAGCTAACGTTGCGAACGCAATCGCCGAGGTAATGGGAATTGCAGCTCCGGCCGATGTTAAGCGGAAGGTTGCCCAACTTCTTTGCGCCGGCGACTGCGAACAGGCTAAGAATCGAGCGGAATACAATGGTGTCGCTGACTGCCGGGCGGCCCTGTTGGCCGGCGGTGGAGTCAAGATGTGCACCTATGGGTGTTTAGGGTTCGGCAGCTGCGCCGTAGCCTGCCCCTTTGGCGCCATCAGCATGGATGAAAAAGACCTGCCGGTTGTTGATGAAGATCTCTGCACCGGCTGCGGCATTTGTGTTGAGGCTTGTCCCCGCGATCTATTCCAATTGGTGGAGGAACAGCAAGGGGTGCACATCCGGTGTCGTTCCTTTGCTCGGGGCAAAGAGGTCCGTCAAGCTTGCGCCGTAGGCTGCATCGGCTGCCGCCGCTGCGCGCGGGAATGCCCAGAGGAAGCTATTGAAATGGTTGATAACCTAGCCGTCATCAACTATGAGAAGTGCACCAATTGTGGCGCTTGTGTGGCGGTATGCCCGACAAACACGATTCACTGGCAGAAGGATAAGCCCGAAGTCGAGAAGCTAGTCGCCGTTGGCTGAGTACTGTATAATAGCGGAAAAAAGGGGAAGGGAAGGGCGGCGCCCTCCCTTCCTTGTTGATCGGGGGGATGGTGGTGTGGCGGCGAAACTGGTGGTTGATCATCCTTGCAGTGTCCGTCATCGTAGTCGGCTGGTACCGGCTTCCCAGGGACGTGCCCGCTGTCGATGAAACCCGACTTGCACTCGATACCTTTGTGCAAATAAAGGCTACGGGGAGAAATGGGCGAAGGGCCGTCGATGAAGCCTTCGCCGAAATCGCGCGCCTAGAGGAGCTATTGGATCGCTTCCAACCTGCCAGTCAGGTAAGCCGACTTAACGAGCAGGCTGGCTTGGCCTGGGTTGAACTGGATGGTGACACCCGGTTCCTGTTGGAACAAGGCTTGTATTACGCGCACCTCTCCCAGGGAGCTTTTGATGTCACTGTCGGTGTTTTGGCCGATCTATGGGGCTTTGGGGGCGACCACAATAAGGTTCCATCCCCTGCGGAGATCGAAGCTGCTTTAGACGTCACCGGCTACCCCTTGTTGGCCCTTGAAGGGGATCGTGCCTTTGTGGAGAAAGGCGTCAAGGTTGACCTGGGGGGGATCGCTAAAGGTTACACTGTCGATAAGGCCGCGGCGAAGCTTCGCCAGCGGGGCATCAAGCACGCCATTATCAATGCTGGGGGCGATGTCTACGCCATCGGTTCCCGGCCCGACGGCAAGCCCTGGCGGGTGGGAGTGACCAATCCCCGGGAAGTTGGGGGTATGTCCCTGGCCGTTTATCTCCAAGATCAAGCTATTGCCACATCGGGGGACTACCAACGCTTCTTTATTCATGAGGGCGTCAGATATCATCATATCCTCGATCCCCGGACCGGTTACCCAGCAAGGGGACTGGCCAGCGTCTCGGTGATCGCTCCCTCGGCCATGGAGGCCGATGCCTTGGCGACGGCGGTATTTGTACTCGGGAGAGAACAGGGCATGGCCCTCGTCGATTCCTTGCCGGCAGTAGAGGCGGTGTTAATTACCGATGTGGGGGAGATTCTAGTTTCGAAGGGGTTGGAAGGGAAAATCGACATTTTCCAAGAGAACCGTGGAGGAAGCGATGGAGGAAGGAGCAAGGTGTCTAGTCAAAATTGAAGACCTAGGCCACGCCGGCGAGGGCGTAGGACGGATCGATGGCCTCGTGGTATTTGTGCCTGGAGTCCTCCCTGGGGAAGAAGTCGAAGTTGAAATTACCCAGGTGAGCCGCAAACACGCTCGGGGCATCCCTGTGTCCATTCTCACCAGGAGTCCCCAAAGGGTTGAGCCCGAATGCGAGCTTCACGGCCTTTGTGGTGGCTGCCAGCTTCAACACCTCAATTATCCGTCCCAACTGGCCTACAAGGAAAAACTAGTTGCCAACGCCCTCAAGCGCATAGGAGGCCTGGACGTTCCCGTTTTGCCCATCGTGCCTGCACCAAGCCCCTGGAATTACCGCACAAAGATCCAGTCTCCCGTGGGCGTCAAAGGGAAAGAGATTGTCACCGGCTTTTTCGCCAGGGGCACTCACGACATCGTTCCCATGGAATCCTGTCTGATCCAGCATCCACTCAACAATCTGGTGCTCAGGACCATCAGGGGATTGGTCATAAAATACGGGATAATTGCTTATGATGAAAGCTCAGGCCAAGGGGACCTCCGTCACGTCATCGTCAGGATTGGTGAGAGCCAGGCATTAGTCACCCTAGTCACCAGGCAAGAGCAGGTGCCCCATCTTCGAGAGTTGGCCCAGGAATTGACAGAGACCCTCCCCTCGGTAGTCGGTGTGGTGCAGAACATCAATCCGGCTCGGACCAATGTAATCCTGGGACCTAAGACCATCCCCCTTGCCGGCCAGGACTACTTGATCGTCTCCCTGGATGGCATTGAGTTCAAGGTCTCTCCCATGGCCTTTCTACAGGTGAACTGGGAGCAGACCAAGAATCTTTACCGAATCGTCCGGGAGTTTGCCCAGCTAAGCGGTCACGAGAGGCTAGTCGATGCTTACTGCGGCATCGGCACCATCGCCCTCTATTTGGCCCCATGGGCAGGGGAGGTTTACGGCATCGAAGAGGTCCCCGAAGCCGTGGAAGATGCGATTTTCAACAGTACCCTTAACAACCTACCGGCAACTTTCATTTGCGGTTTAGTAGAAGAGGAGCTGGCGAGACTGGCCAAAGAGGGTCCCATCGATGTGCTCGTAATGGATCCCCCCAGGAAAGGATGCCACCCCCGCGTCATCGAGACAATCCGGTCAGCCAGTATAAACCGCATCGTTTACGTGTCGTGTAATCCTGGGACTCTAGCCCGGGACCTTGGCATGCTTAAAGAGTACGAAATCCTTGCCGTGCAGCCGGTTGATATGTTTCCCCAAACCCATCACGTGGAGTGCGTAGTATTGATAACAAGAGTAAAAGATTGAGAGAGCTGAAAACCCTTATATATCAAGGGTTTTAGCAGATATGGGTATGAAACCCACCAGGCGAAAAACATGAAAATATCGCTTCGCGGGAATAAGTCCATAAAGGCTATTTTTGATAGTTAAGTGGTCGGTTTAGATGTCAGTGCTCGGTGAGTGTACAGGTTAGATGTCAGACTTCGCGAGTGGTCGATTTAGATGTTTTTTCGGATTATTTTGAGGTTGTGTGGTCAGGTTGGATGTAAAACAATAAAGACCTCCTTAAATGGTTTTCATAGGAGGTGATTATTACGACGCGGCGGATCATCCGATCCGCCGCAGGTTGAGCCAAGCGTTCCATGAAATGGGAGCCAAGTGTTCCGAGCCCCAAGGTGCATCCATTAGATGGGTTTGAACCTCGAGCCGTA
>JAAYLE010000078.1 GCA_012522085.1 Bacillota bacterium
CTGAACGAAGGGGAGATTTGGGAGACGGCCATGGCCGCCGTCCACTTCAAGGCCCATAACCTCATCCCCATCGTGGACTTCAACAAGGTGCAGCTCGATGGACCGGTGAGCGAAATAATGCCCATTGAACCTTTGCGGGCCAAATGGGAAGCCTTTAATTGGCATGTCCTCGAGATCGATGGACATGACATGAACCAGGTGGTGGAAGCCTTAGCCGAAGCCCGTCGGTTGGACCGGTGTGTAGTCATCATCGCGCACACCGTCAAGGGCAAAGGGGTCTCCTTCATGGAGAACCGCCATCAATGGCATGGTCAGCCCCCCAATGAGGAGCAGTACCGACAGGCTATGGAAGAGCTGGGAGGTGGACAGGAATGAAAGCCAAAGCCCTGCGGGATGCCTTCGGTGAAGCCCTAGTTGAATTGGGGCGTGAAAACGAGGATGTAGTGGTTATGGATGCCGATGTGGCCGGTTCCACCCGCACCAAGATGTTTGGTGATGTTTATCCGGACCGCTTTTTCAATGTGGGCATCGCCGAGGCCAACATGATGAACATCGCAGCGGGACTAGCCGCTTGCGGCAAGATTCCCTTCGTCTCTACCTTCAGCTTCTTGGCTTGCCTGCGAGCTGGGGACCAGCTCCGGACTTCCATCGCCTATCCGCGGTTGAATGTGAAGGTTGGGGCTGGCTACGGGGGATTGTCCGACAGCTTCGACGGACCGACCCACCACAGCCTCTGCGATATCGCGGTCGTCCGCTCGATGCCGAACATGACCGTGGTGGTCGTCTCCGACCCGAACCAGACCAAGAAGGCCGTCAAGGCGGTCGCCGCCTACGATGGACCTGTGTATCTGCGGCTGAGCCGGGCCGAGGTGCCCTACGTTCTGCCAGAGGATGCTCCTTTCGTCATTGGCAAGGGGAACCTCCTGCGGAACGGATCGGACCTGACCCTGGTCGTGGCTGGGGTGCCCCTTGCCCGCACCATGGAGGCGGCCGAGCGGCTGGCCAAGGAAGGTGTGCAGGCCCGGGTGATCGAGATGCCTACCATCAAGCCCATCGACCGTGAGCTTCTGGTGGAGGCTGCCCGGGAAACGGGGGCCGTGGTGACGGTGGAGGAGCACAACATCATGGGGGGACTGGGCAGCGCGGTTGCCGAGGTGCTGGCCCAGGAGGCACCGGTGCCCATGGAGTTCGTTGGCATCAAGGACACCTTCTGTGAATCGGGCCCCTATGAAGCCTTGCTGGACCGGTACGGCCTCAGCGTCGATGACATCGTTGCGGCGGCCAAGGCCGTCCTAAGCAGGAAAAGTTGAACAAGGCGGCTAAGTAGAGCCTGATGAGAACAAACAAGGAAGGGGATTGGTATGAAAGTCAAGGAAATTCGTTTGCCTGCACGGATTATCACTGGCATGGGCAGCTTGGAGAAGCTGGCCGAAGTGGTTGGCGGCATGGGCAAGAAGGCCTTGATCGTCTCCGACAAAGTGGTCACCGATCTCGGCTATCTGGATAAACTGAAGGAAATCCTGGCCAAAGCCAACGTGACGGCGGCTGTCTACAACGAAGTCAACCAGGAGCCCACCAATGAGCATGTGGAAGCGGGCCTGAAGATCGTCAAGGATGAAGGATGCGATTTCCTTGTCGCGATCGGGGGAGGCAGCGCCATCGATGCGGCGAAAGCGATCGGCTTGGTGGCCACCAACCCTGGCTCCATCTCCGACTACATGGGCCAGAACAAGGTCAAGAATCCTACCCTGCCCATGGTCGCCGTTCCGACGACTGCCGGTACAGGGAGCGAAGTAACCCGCAACACCATCATTACCGACTTGAACACCAACGTCAAAATGCTCATCGGCAGCCCCTATCTCATCCCCGATGTGGCGATCGACGATCCGGCCTTGACCATGACGATGCCCCAGAGCGTGACCGCCTCCACTGGTCTTGATGCTTTGACCCACGCTATCGAGGGCTATGTGAGCAAGCAGGCCCAGCCCATCACCGATGAGTGGGCCTTGTCAGCCATCCGTCTCATCGCCGGCAACCTCCGGCAGGCGTGGGCCGACGGCTCCAATGAGACGGCTCGCTCGAACATGATGCTGGGTCAGCTGCTGGCCGGCATGGCCTTCAGCAACTCGTCCGTCGCCCTGGTTCACGGCATGGCCCGGCCCATCGGTGCGTTCTTCCACGTGGCCCACGGAATATCCAACGCGGTCTTGCTGCCCCATGTCATGCGGTTCAGCTGGATTGGGGATCCGGTCAAGTTCGCCAAGATCACCGAGGCCATGGGTGAAAATGTGGAGGGCCTGTCTGTTCTCGACGCGGCTGAGCTCGCGGCTGATGCAGTCGAGCGCCTCTGCGCCGACTTGAACGTGCCGACCTATCAGGAGATGGGTCTCGATGAGAAGAAATACTTCGAAGTTGCACCCCGCATGGCTCAAGACGCCATCGCCAGCGGCAGCCCCGGCCATAACCCCCGGGCTGCGACGGTGGACGAGA
>JAAYLE010000079.1 GCA_012522085.1 Bacillota bacterium
GAGTATTTGGCCATGCGGGGTGTGCTGGTGCTGCTAAAGATGTACGGCAAGGTGCGGCTGCGCCTAAACAGCCAGCTGACCATCACCGGTTTTCTGCCAACGATGTACGATGGCCGGACCATCCACTCCCGGCAGGTTCTAAATGAACTTCAGGAGCGGTTTGGGGGCAAATACCGCATCTTCGACCATATCATCAACCGGAGCGTTCGTTTCGCCGAAGCGGCCGCGGCCGGCGAGCCCATCTTTACCTATGCCAAGGGGGTGCCCGGCGCCCTCGCTTACCGGGCCTTGGCCCAAGAGATCTTATCTGATGGGACCGGGAGAAAAAGAGGATGAAACGACTTGTCGGGTGTTTACTGCTCGTACTGCTCCTCGCTTCGGCGGCGCTGGCCGGGCTGGATGTCCACTTCCTCGATGTTGGCCAAGGCGACAGCATCCTCATCGTTACTGCCCAGGAGAAGACGCTACTCATTGACGGCGGGACGGAGGATGCCGGCCGGCGAGTAGTAGTCCCCTATCTCCAGGATCTAGGGGTGGAAAAGATCGATGTGCTGGTGGCCACCCATCCCCATGTAGACCACATCGGCGGGCTGATTCCGGTATTAGCTTCCTTCCCCGTTGGGCGCGTCATTGCCGATGGCCAGATCCATACCACCCGGACCTACGAGCGGTTCTTGACCGCGATCTTAGAGCAGGATATCCCCTTTCACACCCCCAAACGAGGAGAGTACATCGCCCTCCCCGGGACCGACGAAATCTTGGTTCTCCATCCGGGCGAGGACTTGCTCCCGGGTCTGAACAACAACTCGGTTGTCCTGCGGTTGGTTTACAAAGATGTCGCCTTCTTATTTCCCGGGGACCTGGAAGCTCGGGGCGAGAAGACTCTTCTGGCAAGCGGACTGCCACTTGCGGCCCAGGTGTTGAAAGTCCCCCATCACGGGAGCAAGACCTCTAGCACCTTGGAGTTTTTGCAGGCCGTATCGCCCCGGATCGGGGTCATCCAGGTAGGGGCGGACAATGTCTATGGACATCCCGATGAAAAAGCCCTGGAAAACCTGAAGGCCGCGGGCGCGATGGTCTTCAGGACTGATGAGTACGGCCGGATCCTGATCCGAACCGACGGGGCGGACCTTCAGATTTTCCTTGGACCGCCCCTTGACCTGAACGAGGCCAGTCTGGAGGAAATCGAGGCGCTGCCGGGGATCGGACCTGTTCTTGCCCGGCGCATCGTCGCCGGGAGGCCCTTCGGCAGCATCGAGGAATTGACTAACGTCCCGGGCATCGGCCCGGGGACGTTGCGTAAACTGCGGGGACTAATCAGAGTGAGCGAGGTTGAAGCCAAATGCGCCTCAGCGCCGTGATCGACCGCTTCGAAGGGGATATTGCTGTCCTGGAAATTGAGACCGGGGGGCAGTGCTACTATGTGGATTGGCCAGCTGCGCTTCTTCCGCAAGGGGCAAGACCTGGCAGCTGGCTATGGATCACCCTCGAGCGGGACCTCGCGGGGGAAGAGGCCAGCCGGGAACGGATCAAGGATCTGCTTCAGCGTCTCAAGGAGAGGGAGCGGTGAGCTTCTCCAGCAGTCCTACCACCCTCGCCCGGGCAAGCTCGGTCTTCCCGGGCTCTGGGTGGGCGACGGCTCCTTCCCCGGTGAACTCCAACCGCCAGATGTCCCCGGGGAAGAACAGTTCTTCCGCCGGCACATGGAAAACGATCCGTTCATCGGCCCGCCAGACCAGCACCGCCAAGTCGCCTTCCACCCTGTCCACGGTGTAGGGGCCTGACGGCAAGGTAGATGCCAGACAAACCAACAGACAAATGCCCCACATATCCACGCCTCCTGGGGCATGGCCGGCAATTTACCTCTTCGACCCATTTTCTACCTTTCCTGCTGGAAAGGAGTTCTAACTCGGGCTGTAGAATACTCACCTAACTGGAAAATAAGGGGAGAAGGCCCTCCTTTTGGCGATGAGATCAAACGCAGCCGCATTCAAGTCAAGGATAATCCAGGTTAGGAAGGATGCCTATGCACCGCCGTAATTTGCTGATCGTTATTTCCTTGCTCTTGATCCCCGCCTTGGGCGGGCTGGCCCTGGCCGTTGACGTGGGCGCTTTGATCAAAGTGTTCGGCGTCGGTTATGTGGTCCATATGTTTGCTGATCAACTGAACGCGTTGATTAATACCTTAACATTCAACCATGGCTTTGAGGGGCAACAGGCCACCAAAGTCGTCCCCATCGTGAGCATGGGCAGCGGCCTCCACATCGGAGCGGCCCAGGTCGCAGGGGATCCGGAGGCCGTCGCCCAGGTGGCGGCGGTGGGCCAGCTGGAAGGGACCTTCATCGACGGCGCCTTTCGGGCCAAGGCTTTGGTGCCCATCGACAATCTCAATCCGCTAGCCGGGGTGAAGCGGGTCTTCGGCGTGGGCATCTCCGCAGTCATCGACATCAGGGCCGATGGCGGAGGACCTGCAGCCTCGCCCTCGGAGGAGACGGAAAAACAAACTGCCGAACCGTGGGAGCATGTCTTGTATCTGGGGAGAAAGCTCACCATCAACGGCAACAACAACTTGATTAGGGGCGATGTCAACAGCCCCGAGCTGGCCGTGGCCGGCAACAACAATGAACTTGACGGGAAGGTGGCGGGAAAGCTTACACTTAAGGGGAAGAGCAACAAAGCTGGCGTGAAGGTCGGCGAGGCCGGACCTGGGTACAGGCTGGACTGGGCTAGACTCAAGGGCAAAGCGAAACGAACGGTCAAAGGAGGAGCGAAGCTCGCGGATGAGACCATCAACGGGGTCCTCTACGTGAGGGGAGATGCGACCATCACCGGCCCCTTGAAAGGCAAAGGGGCAGTGGTGGCCGAGGGCAAGATCACCCTCCAAGCCGGGCGCAAAGGAACCATCGGCGGGGATGTTTTCCTGATTGCCAGGGAAAAAGTGGTGATTAAGGGCAATAATGGGCGGATCCAAGGGTTCTTCGCCGGTCCGATGACTGTACAAATTGATGGCAACAGCAATAGGATATATGGGCTGATGGTTGCCGACTCTGTTTTGCTGCAAGGAAACAACAACGAACTTGTCTACCGTGAACCGGAACGAAGTCTAGTCGAGCTGGTGTTTCAGTAAGCGAAGGAGGTTGTGGCGATGATTTGGCGTGGTCGTCAACTTAAGGGAACGGTAATTCTGCTCGTTTTGTGCATAGCAGTTGTGGCGGCAACTCCTCTGGTAACCGGAAATCCGATTAATATCCAGAGCCTCATCAAGCTCTTCGGGATCGGTTACGCGGTCAGGACTTTCGGTCCCCAACTGAACGATTTGATTAACACTCTCACCCTCAACCACAATTTGGAAAACCGGGATGCGACGAAGGTTGTGCCCATCATTACCATCGGCACCGGCGGATACATCGGTGCGGCCCAGGTGTCGGGCCCGAAGGAAAAGGTCGATGAAGTCGAAGCGGTCGCCCAGTTGGAAGGCAACTTCATGAACGGCTTGTTCCGGGCGAAGGTGCTGGTCCCCGTGGACAACATCAACCCGACCCAGGGCATCAAACGGGTCTTTGGCGTGGGCGTGTCGGCGATCATCGATATTCGGCTGTAGAGCAAAGTGGCGCGAGGGGGAAAGGTTGTGAACTGGCTGGCGGTCAAGGCTTGCTTGGTAGTCTTGAGCTTGGTTGTGTCTTTGGCGCCTGTGCCGGGCGAGGCGGCACCGTCCGTCGAGGCCCTGTTGGCCGAGGCGCAGGATAAGTGGCAAGAATTGGTAGACATCTCCCTATTCCTATCCGTGCGGCAATATGATGGACAGGGCTCCTTGACCGGAGAGCTGAGCGGGCGCGTATGGGCCAGTCAGCCATATCGGATCATGCGCCTGGAAGTGGTCGAGCCGGACATTTTAGAAGACCAGGTATTCGTCTTGAATGAAGTTGAACAGACCTTGAAGATTTACATGCCGGTCACGGAGCAAATCCTGGTTCGGAATCTAGAACAGGTATCCCAGGAGCAAGGTCTGGATGTCGACTTTGAACGATTGACGAAACTGCCGAGCCAGGACAACTTCAATATCGAACTTATCAGGACGGAGAAAGCTGGCGAGTCCAATCAATATGTTTTGCGGGTTGAGGGACGAGAGGGAACCCCTGGCGAGGAGGTCCCTGGCGTCCAGTATTTCTGGGTCGATGCAGTCGACCTTTTGCCCCGTCGGATCGAGGCTTACGGGGAAGATGGGTGTTTGCTTGGCGTGTTGACCATCGGCGATGTGGCCATCAACCCGAATCTAGCCTTGGAAGATCTGACTTATTTGCCGGAAGATGCCCAGATAATTGAGCAGTAGGCAGGAACCTGGGACAAGGACAACGAATAGCAGTGTCTATCGGCGATTGTGTCTGCCCTTGGCGGCAAGGCAAGACAAGGGGATAGGTGAGATGCTAAGAGTAAGGTGGATGATCATCGCCCTTTGCGCTGCGGCCTGCTTTTGGCTATTACCGTTTTGTGGCGCATCGGCCAGGGAAGGCCTGGAGCTATCCCTGATCCCAGGGCCGAGGAATATCGATGATGTGACATCGGTCCAGTTCAAGTTCGGCGACTCATCCCAAGCCTGGATGCCTCGCCTCGTGTTCACGGAAGGGGACGGGGGGGCGGATCTGACGGGCGCGGGGATGACTGTCCAGTGGCGCGAGGCCCTGGGCCTGGTGGGCTATCGGGCTGGGGTCGGCACTGGGCTGTTGCGCTGGCGGGATGGTCAAAGCGAGTTGGAAATGCTCGGCCTGGACTACCAGATAGTCGTCGGGAACCGCCAAGGCGGAGCCTTGCTTTACTATGCCGATAAGGGCATCACCCTGGACCATGATCTGAACATGGGCCGGGACCATTTCGGGGTCAATCTGGGCGGCCCCAGCTGGGCTCACCGCCAGGGCTCCTGGGGTTGGGAGCTGGACGGCCGGGTCCGCCGGAGCAAGACCGAAACCCTGCTGTGGGAGACGGGATGGCGCCACAACCTGGATGTGGGTCATTCGGAGGCTTTCATCGGCTCAGGGCTGGAATTGAAGCAGACGGCCCAGGGCAAGGTCATCCTGGGATCCCGTTTCACCCTGCGGGAGTCTGTCCTTGGCTGGCTGGCCCGTCTCAATTACGAAGAGAAGAAGAACAGCAACCTCACCTGGATCGGCGGCCTGGAATTTGAAAGCTGGAGCAATGAAGAGCCGGGGGCTGTGTTCAGCAGCCTTTGGCAGCACACCCTGGGTGAATGGAATCTAGGGGTGGGTGGACGGCTGCCCCTGGCCGGGGATGTGGATCGGGTGGAAACGGTCCTGCGGATGGAGCGAACATCCGGCCAGGTGTCGGGGGAGTTGTCCTTTGACCCCAAGGATGGCCATGTCAATTTTGGCCTTAGCTACATATTCTAACGGAGGTGGAATGAAGGGATAAACAGTGGGAAATAGATAAATAGGCATCATCCTCATTCCCTGGCGGTCGAAAGGAGTGGCCGAGATACATGGATGTGGCAAGGGAACAGAGGTCGGTGGGCATTCCCCGTGCCCTTTGGTATTACTATCTATTTCCCTTTTTCAAAGGAATTCTCGAGGAGTTGGGGGCCAGGGTCGTCATCTCCCCTCCTACCACCAAGAGGCTCTTGGCAGACATCGATCTTTGCCCCACCGATGAGCCCTGCATCAGCATCAAGCTTCTTTTCGCCCACGCGAACGCCCTCTGGACTAAGGGCGTCGATTTTGTTTTCCTCCCCATCATCGTCAGCTTAGAAAAGGAAAACTTCTGCTGTCCCAAATTCATCGGTTCCGCGGACATGATCATCCGGGGCCTTGGCCTTCCTCCAGAGCGGGTCCTCGCGCCCAGCATCGATTTTAGCCGGGGCGAAAAATCCGTGCTCAAGTCTCTAGGGGAGCTGGGACGGGCCTTGGGCGGAAGGGGGGACTTGAGGTCCGCGGCCAGGGCCTTGGCGGCGGGCCGCCGCCTCCATGGGGAGTACCGTCAGCTTGCCCGGGGGGGACTGACGACTCCGGAAGCCTACAGCAAGCTCCATCCCCTTCGCGGAAGGGTCAATTCTCCATTGCCCGATGAAGGGATCGCCTACGATCCTAACCTCCGGATAGGGGTGGTCGGCCACCCTTACATCATCCATGAATGGATCGCCCATGACCTCATCGATCGTCTGCGCCTTTACGGGCAGGTCATCACCGCCGAGATGATACCCGAGGATAAAGTCCGGGAGCAGGTTAGCCGCCTTTATGAAGGGACCCAGCTGTGGCACCTGGAAGCCTTGCAGCTTGGCGCAGCGTTGACCATGATCCACGAGGGAATGGTGGACAAACTAGTGCTCGTGGGCTGCTTTGAGTGCGGCCCCGCGTCCATCATCGAAGTCTTCATCGAAGATGAAGCTGCAAAGCGGCATCTGCCTTTGTTGAACTTGCGCCTCGATGAACATACGGGGGAGGCGGGGCTGATCACCAGGATCGAAGCCTTCATGGATACCTCCCCCGCCGTCGGACGGGGGCCGGTGGGCCTGCCCGGCCCCAGGCGGGGCGGGGAGACTATCGGCGTGCCAACGGTCGGCTACCTGGACATCCCCATCGGGGCGATGCTGGATGAGTGGGGGGTAGAGGGCCGCTTCTCCCCGCCGGTGAGCCGGACCATCGTGGCCAAAGGAATGGAGCTGGCCCCCGAGTTCATCTGTTTTCCCTTCACAGCCATGATCGGCCAAATGAAGCATCTCCTCGATGAAGGGGTGGGCTCCATCCTGATGGTCGGGGGCAAGGGGAAATGTCGGCTGGGCTGGTATGCCCAGGCCCAGGAGATACTCTTGGCTGGAGCCGGCCATGGCTTTACGATGCTGCTCTTGGACTCACCCTTCCCCTTGCGAAGCAAAGCTTCCCCATTTCTCGATCATCTCCAGCGGCTCCTGGGGGGCAGGTCCTGGCCCCGGATCATTAAGGGGTTTCACCTGGCCTATGCGAAGCTGGCCGCCTTAGATGAGGGGGAAAAGCTCCTGCGTTTTGGCCGGGCCTTTGAAGGAAAGCGGGGATCGGCCAACCGTCTTTGGGGGCAGTTCATGGACCAGATCCGGGGGGCAGCCAGCATCGGGTCCATCAAGAGAGCCTTACGGGAGCTGCGGGAGGCCATCTACTCCCTCAAGGAAGAGGCCGATCCTCTCCGGGTGCGGCTGGTGGGGGAGATCTGGGTCCTGATGGAGCCCTACGCCAACTTAGGGCTAGAAGAGTTCCTCGGGAGCAGACCCGACCTTCGGATCTGGGTGGACCGGGAGGTGAGCCCCCGGCATTGGGTGGATCTTCACCTTCTCCGCCTGCCGCGGGCGCGCCGACGGGAGGGGGAGCTTATGGAGGCGGCATGGCCTTATTTGCGGGAGTCGGTTGGAGGACATGGGCTTGAGACGGTGGGCCAGACGATTCTAGCTCCCTCCGAGGGAATGGACGGGGTGATCCATCTTTATCCCTTCACCTGCATGCCTGAGATCGTGGCCCAAAACATCCTGGTGCAGGGGACAAGGGCGCTGGACATACCCTTGCTCACCATCATTGCCAGCGAACAAACGGGGGAGGCAGGGGTGGAAACGAGGATTGAAGCCTTCTTGGAACTACTTGCGGAGCGACGATCGCGGCAGTTGGCCCTGCCATGAAAAGGAGGAAGGCCGTCGTGGAAAGCTATTATGCGGGGATCGATGTGGGCAGCGTCAGCACCAAGCTGGTGCTGATTAACGGGGAGCGGGAGGTAGTTTTCCAGACCTATCTGCGGACGGAAGGAGGTCCCATCCAGGCTATCCAACAAGCTTTCCGGCAGCTCGCAGAAGCAGGTTCGTGGACCATCGCCGGCATTGGCTCTACCGGGAGCGGCCGCCGCTTGGCGGGGGTGATGGTGGGGGCAGATGCCATTAAGAATGAGATCACCGCCCACGGAGTAGCTGCGGCCCATGTTGAACCCCGGGTGCAGACGGTCATCGACATCGGTGGTCAGGATTCTAAGCTCATCATCATCAGGGACGGGGTTTGCGTCGGGTTTAACATGAACACCATCTGCGCCGCGGGAACCGGATCTTTCTTGGACCATCAAGCAAGCCGCCTGGGGATCCCCATCGAAGAATTTGGGGGCTATGCCCTGCGCGCCCGCAGTCCCGTCAAAATCTCGGGGCGCTGTGGAGTATTCGCCGAGTCGGATCTGATCCACAAGCAGCAGCTGGGCTACAGCAAGGAAGATCTGATCGCAGGGCTTTGTCAAGCCTTGGTCGGCAACTACTTGACCAACGTGGCCCGGGGAAAGAAGATCGAACCCCTGATCCTTTTCCAAGGGGGAGTGGCCGCCAACATAGGCATCCGGGCCGCCTTGGAAGAGCGGCTTGGCCAACAGGTCATCGTCCCGGAGCATTTCCGGGTGATGGGGGCTCTCGGCGCCGCCCTCTTGGCCCAGCAGTTCATGGAGCGGACTGGTCGGCCGACTAAATTCCGGGGCCTCGATGCCATCATCAATTTCAGCTGCTATCCCAAAGGTTTTGTCTGCTCGGGCTGCGCCAACAACTGTGAGATCAATGAGCTTTACATGGGCGGAGAGTTGATCAGCCGCTGGGGCAGCCGCTGCGCCAAATGGGATGATCTTTCCCTCCCTGCCCAAGATGACCAAAACGCCAGCAAAGGATCCCTCCTCGCCCAGGCGGGCAGATAGCCAACAGGGAGTTATTGACTAGGAAGCTAAGTATCGACAATTAACAACCCATTGTGTTATCCTATACTTGTTGCCTGCAACAAGTATCACGTGGGGGTGAGAGCATGTCGGTGCGGGAAGGCGTCAATCAAGTCAGACAAGCCCTTAGATCCCGGTCTTGGGTCACTATCACCCAGGTCCTCAAGGAACTGCATCCCACCGATCAAGCGGAACTGATTAAGGAACTGACCCCCTCGGAACGTCAACAGGTGTTCAGTCACCTGTCTTATGAGCAGCTGGCGGAGATCGTCGCTGAGCTCCATTATGAGGAGCAGCAGGACGTGCTCAAGGAGCTGGGGCGGGATAAGATCCCCGGCGTTCTCGATGAGATGTCATCGGACGATGTGGTGGACCTGCTGCGGGAGCTGGAGACGGAGCAGGCCCGGGAGCTCCTCGACCTAATGGGGACGGAAGAGGCCCAGGATGTCCGGGAACTCCTCGTCTATCCCGAGCAAACGGCCGGGGCCTTGATGACGACGGAATACGTGGCCCTGCCCCATCAGCTGAGCGCCGGAGAGACGATCGAAGCCTTGCGCATCATCTCTCCCGACGCGGAGATGATTTACTACGTTTACGTCATCGATGAACAGGAAAGGCTGGTGGGGGTCGTTTCCCTGCGGGATCTGATCATCGCCAAGCCGACGATGCCTTTGCATGAGATCATGCGGAAGAAGGTCATCTCCGTTTCCGCAAGCACGGACCAGGAAGAAGTGGCCTTGCTGCTGGATAAATACGATTTTCTGGCCCTGCCGGTGGTGGACGAGGAGGACCACCTCCTGGGAATCGTCACCGTGGACGATGTGATGGATGTGATCACCGAGGAGACCACCGAAGACTTCATTAAGATGGCCGCCATCCATGGAATGGAGGATCTTGCCCTAAGCCCCAAAGAGGCGGCTTTTCATCGACTCCCCTGGCTGATTTTCCTGCTGGTTACCGGCTTCCTCACCGGGAGCCTCATCACCCGCTTTGAAGATACCCTCCAGTCGGTGATGGCCCTGGCGGCCTTCATTCCCGTCATCGCCGGCATGGCGGGCAATACGGGCACCCAGGCCTTGGCGGTGGCGGTGCGTTCCATGGCCCTGAATCGGTTTGTCGGCAAGGAAGTCTTGAAAGTATTGTGCCAGGAGGCCAGCATCGGCCTCATCGTCGGCACAGTGTGCGGCCTGATCGTTGCCTTGTTTGCTTCCCTCCGACACGGAAATCCTTTCCTGGGCTTTGTCGTGGGCGTGTCGATGTGGGCGACCCTCCTGGTGGCCACGATGATCGGCGCCTTGATGCCAGTCCTGTTTAACGCTTTAGGGGTTGATCCTGCCGTTGCCTCCGGCCCCTTCATTACCACGGTGAACGACATCGTCGGCCTTGGCATCTACTTTACCTTGGCGACCAAGTTCCTCGCTTATCTTGCCTGACAAGACTCCCCAGTCTCGTTCACTAGTGCTGGTCAGGGAATTCGCCCCAGGTAATAGGACCTTGTGGGTCCTCTTTTTCCTGCACTTGGCGAACCGCTCGCATCGGCGTTGGATGTCATGAATCCAGCATGCTGACAACCTGCTGGCATGTGCTGCCTGTCGCGCCGAATATCCGCTCCCCGGCGGCGGGATTATACTCTGCAAAGGGTCCGAGAGGGTCTCCGGATGGCGTTTGATCCCCGTGAGACTCCCACCTTTTCTACTATCTGGCTTGTTAGACGGGGAATGAGATTCTGGCCCCCCTACACTAGGAGGGCAACTGTCGACAATTAACAACCCGTCGTGTTATCCTATACTTGCTGCCTGCAACAAGTATTACGTGGGGGTGAGAATATGCCGGTGCGGGAAGGCGTCAATCAAGTCAGACAAGCCCTTAGATCCCGGTCTTGGGTCATTATCACCCAGGTCCTTAGGGAATTGCATCCCACCGATCAAGCAGAACTGATTAAGGAACTGACCCCCTCGGAACGTCAACAGGTGTTCAGTCACCTGTCTTATGAGCAGCTGGCGGAGATCGTCGCTGAGCTCCATTATGAGGAGCGGCAGGACGTGCTCAAGGAGCTGGGGCGGGATAAAATCCCCGGCGTTCTCGATGAGATGTCATCGGATGATGTGGTGGACCTGCTGCGGGAGCTGGAGACGGAGCAGGCCCGGGAGCTCCTCGACCTAATGGGGGAGGAAGAGGCCCAGGATGTCCGGGAACTCCTCATCTATCCCGAGCAAACGGCCGGGGCCTTGATGACGACGGAATACGTGGCCCTGCCCCATCAGCTGAGCGCCAGAGAGACGATTGAAGCCTTGCGCGTCATTTCTCCCGACGCGGAGATGATTTACTACGTTTACGTCATCGATGAACAGGAAAGGCTGGTGGGGGTCGTTTCCCTGCGGGATCTGATCGTCGCTAAGCCGACGACGCCTCTGCATGAGGTCATGCGGAAGAAGGTCATCTCCGTTTCCGCGGGCATGGACCAGGAAGAAGTGGCCCTGCTGCTGGATAAATACGATTTTCTGGCCTTGCCGGTGGTGGACGAGGAGGACCATCTCCTGGGCATCGTCACCGTGGATGATGTGCTGGATGTGATCACCGAAGAGACCACCGAAGACTTCATCAAGATGGCCGCCATCCATGGGATGGAGGATCTTGCCCTAAGCCCCAAAGAAGCCGCTATGCATCGTCTTCCCTGGCTGGTCTTCCTGCTGGTCGCCGGCTTCCTCACCGGGGGCATCATCACCCGCTTTGAAGATACTCTCCAGTCGGCAACGACCCTGGCGGCCTTTATTCCGGTCATCGCCGACATGGCGGGCAATACGGGCACCCAGTCTTTGGCGGTGGCGGTGCGCTCCATGGCCCTCAATCGGTTTGTCGGCAAGGAAGTGCTGGGACTGTTGCGCCAGGAGGTCCGCATCGGTCTCATCATTGGTACAGTGTGCGGCGTCCTGGTCGCCTTGCTCGCTTCCCTCCAGCACGGCAATCCCTTTCTGGGATTTGTAGTGGGCGTCTCCATGTGGGCGACCCTGATCATCTCCACCATGCTCGGTGCATTGATGCCCGCATTATTCAACGCCTTGGGGGTCGATCCCGCCGTTGCCTCGGGCCCCTTCATCACCACGGTGAACGACATCGTCGGTCTGGGCATCTACTTCACCCTGGCGACCAAGTTCCTCGCCTATCTCCGTTGAGCACCTGATGATTTTTCCGGGGGAGATCAATCGGGGCGCTGGGGCCGCAAGGCCGGGAAAAATAGATGTGGATAGGGAAATCTCCCCGCCGGGGTCCCTTGACAGGGGTGGCCCCGGAGCTTATAATTCACACTAAGAAAGTCGGAAATAAGGGACAGGCAATGAAGGGGAGGAGTAGGGCGGTGTTCGCCCCAGAGAGGAGCCCCGGTCGGTGGGAGGGGCCCGGTGGAAGCCGCTGCGAAATGCACCCCGGAGTCGCTGGCTGAAATGCCTCGGCAGAGTATGGCCAGCCGGAAGCCCCCGTTATCGGGCTGCGCCCCAGCGGGGGCAAAGAGGGGGGACTTGGTCCCAAACAGAGTGGAACCGCGGTTAGTGGCCGTCTCTGTAGCGTTGCTGCAGAGACGGCTTAGTTACTTTAGGGGGTGATGGCCGTGTTAAAGAGCATCAAGCGGGATATCCAAGTGGTGTTCGAGCGGGATCCCGCGGCCCGCAGCGTCCTGGAGGTGATCTTCTGTTATCCGGGCTTCCATGCGATACTGCTTCATCGCATCGCCCATGCCTTCTGGTGTCGGGGATTTCAGTTCCTAGGCCGGTTCATCTCCCACATTTCCCGGTTTCTGACGGGCATCGAGATCCATCCTGGAGCCAAGATCGGCGAAGGGTTGTTCATCGACCACGGCATGGGCGTGGTCATCGGTGAGACCACCGAGATCGGGGATAATGTGACCCTTTACCAGGGAGTCACCCTGGGGGGAACGGGGAAGGAGAAGGGCAAGCGCCATCCAACCATCGGTGATAATGTGATCATCGCGGCTGGAGCGAAGGTTTTAGGTTCCTTCCGCGTTGGCGATAATGCTAAAATAGGGGCAGGAGCAGTCGTGTTGAAAGAAGTGCCCCCCAACTGCACCGTCGTGGGTGTGCCGGGCCGGGTGGTGGCCTGCCATGGCCGCAGGGTCGATACGGTGGACCTTGAGCATGGTGACTTGCCTGACCCGGTGGAGAAGATGTTTAAGATCATGGCTGAGCGGATCGAGCGTTTGGAGCAGCGCTTGGCGAAGCTGGAGCGGGAAGAGGATCGCGCAGCAGCAACTGGTTGATGGAGGTGGGGTTTCCTTGGCCCTGAAGATCTATAATACCCTAACACGAACAAAGGAAGAGTTCACTCCCCGGGAGGACAACAAGGTGGGGATCTATGTCTGCGGGGTCACTCCCTACTCGGACACCCACCTGGGGCATGCTTTGCCGAGCGTCCTTTGGGATGTATTCCGGAAGTTCTTGCGCTACCGGGGTTATGATGTGACCCTGGTGCAGAACTTCACCGATATCGACGACAAGATCATTGCCAGGTCCAACAAGGAGGGAGTGCCGGCCAAGCAAATCGCTCGGCACTATGCCCAGGACTACCTGGAGAGCATGGACGCCCTGGGGGTGGAGCGGGCCGATTACTATCCTCTAGTTAGCGAGCACATCCCCCAGATCATCGACATGGTCCAGACCTTGATCGATAAGGGTTTTGCCTATGTCGAGGATGGCGATGTTTACTTTTCCGTGGCGAAGTTCCCCTCCTACGGCAAGCTGTCCCGCCAGCGGCCGGAAGATCTGATGGAGGGGGAAAGCGCAGGGGAGGGCAAGCGGCACCCCGCGGACTTTGCCTTGTGGAAGGCTGCCAAACCCGGGGAGCCTTCCTGGGACAGCCCGTGGGGTCCGGGACGCCCCGGCTGGCACATCGAGTGCTCGGCCATGTCCTTGCAGTACCTGGGAAACAGCTTTGATTTCCACGGCGGGGGCGTCGATCTCATCTTCCCCCATCATGAAAACGAGATCGCCCAGTCGGAGGCCTACACGGGGGAGGAGCCCTTCGTCCGCTACTGGCTCCACAATGGCTTGATCAAGATCAAGGATGCGAAGATGTCCAAGTCCCTCGGCAATTTCATCACCGTCAAGGAGCTCCTGGCGGAGCATCCTCCGGAGCTCATCCGCTTCTTCCTGTTGTCCGCCCACTACCGCAGCCCCTTGGAGTACCATCAGGACAAGCTGGCTGAAGTCCGGCGGGGCTGGGAGCGGCTGGTGGGCGCCTACAAGACGTTGACCTCGTCCCTCGCCCAGGAAAAGAACGGGGACGGCGAGGTTTCCGTCCAGATGAAGGAAAGCCTGCGGGAGGCACTGAAGGATTGCCGGGAAGGCTTCATCGGCGCCATGGAGGATGATTTCAACACGGCTTTGGCCATCGCAGCCCTCTTTGAGCTGGCGAGGGAGACCAACACCTTCCTGGCCGAGGCTCAGCCTCCTTACGATGCTGAGACTATAGAGTTGCTGAAGGACGCGGCGGAGCTGTTCCGGGTCTTTGGCGGTGAGATCCTCGGGATCCTTGGGGAGTCGGGCCCAAAGGGAGATGATAAGCTGGTTCAGGATCTGTTGGAGTTGGTCATTGAACTTCGCAGTCAAGCCCGGGCGAGACGGGATTTTGCCACGGCCGATGCCATTCGGGATCGGCTGCGGGAGATGGGTATTGCCCTGGAAGATACTAGTCAAGGGGTCCGTTGGCGGTGGATCTAACCAATGGTGTGACGGCGGCCCAGCTATCCCCGGCGGTCCTGGCCTATGTGGGGGATGCTGTCTATGAACTGTTTGTGCGCACCCTGCTCATCGAACGGGGGGTGCGTCGTCCCGACGAGCTCCATCGTCAGGCGGTGGAGCTCGTTCGGGCCGAGGCCCAGGCCCGCTTTGTCCAGGAGATCCTCCCGGACCTTACCGAAGATGAACGGGAGCTTATCCGTCGGGGCCGCAACAGCAAGGCGGGCCACGTCCCCAAGGGGGTCGACCCCATTGCCTATCGCTACAGCACCGGCTTTGAGGTGCTGTTAGGCTATTTATACCTATGCGGTCGGCAGGAGCGGCTAGAGGAGATCCTGGCCATGTCCTGCCGCTAGGAGGATGCCATGGAAGTTGCATTGATCCAGTGTACGCCCGATATGTTAAAGACCATCTGGTGCGCTGCCCGCACCTGTTACAGCCCCCTTTCCCCCCAGGAGCTTTGGGAAAGCGAGCCGACCCGGGAAGAGATGCTCCGGATCGCTCGGCGCATCTTCACCTCCCGTCACCTGTCCGTTGCCGAGCACTGCGGGATGACCTTCGCGGTGGCCGGAGTGTCCCGAGCCCTCTTAGCCCAGTATTCCCGGCACCGGATCGGCGTTAGCTTATCCGTCCAGAGTCAGCGCTACGTTTCCGCCCGGCGGACGGCCAAAGGGCGCCTTTGCGCCCATGTCACCCCTCCTGGGGTGGAGGCGAAACCTGAAGCCGAGGCGGTTTATTTAAAGGCGATGGAGGGGGCGCAAGCTTTGTACGATGAGCTGGTGGACCTTGGCATACCTAAGGAGGATGCCCGTTTCGTCCTCCCGGGGGGTGCGGCCACCAACTTCGTTACCACCCTCAACTTGCGATCTTTGCTGGACATCTATCACAAGCGGGTGGTCACCCCGGGGGCCCAGTGGGAGATCAAGGAGCTCCTCGTGCGGATGGCCAAGCTCGTGGTTGAGCGGGAGCCTTGGCTCCTGGAATACTTCCCCGGATTGGAGGAGTCTTGATTGGACAGGCTCCCCGGACGCAATGCCGTCATCGAAGCCCTCAGGTCCGGGAGGAAGATCAAAGAGATCTGCATCTCCGGGACGAGCGGCATGGAAGAACTGGCTTCCTTGGCGAAAAAAAGAGGGGTTCCCCTTCGGCAAGTGGATCGGGAAGAGCTGGACATACTAATGCCGGAGGCGCCCCATCAAGGAGTGGTGGCTTTCGTTGAAAGCTACTCCTACGCTTCCTTGGACGAAGTGTTTGACAGGGCCGCCGCGAGGGGGGAGGCTCCTTTAATCCTCCTCCTCGACAGTCTCCAGGACCCGCAAAATCTCGGTACACTCTTGCGCAGCGCCGACTGTGGCGGGGTCCATGGAGTGATCATTCCCAAAAGGCGCGCGGTTGGTCTGACGCCCGGAGTAGTGCGGGCATCCGCGGGGGCGGTGGAATACGTGCCGGTGGTCCAGGCCACCAACCTGGTTAGGACCATGGAAGAACTGAAGACCAGGGGCCTTTGGATCGCCGGGGCCGAAGCCGATGGCCAGCAGCTCTACTATGAAGCGGATCTGACTGGACCTTTAGCCCTGGTTATCGGAGGCGAACATCGGGGATTGGGCCGGCTCGTCAGGGAGCACTGCGACTTCACCATTCGGCTGCCCCTGCGGGGCAGGCTCAACTCCCTCAATGCCGCCATCGCCGGGTCCATTCTTATCTTCGAGGTCCTTCGCCAACGCGCGCAGAAGTAGGTGCAGGGGAGGTCCGGGGATGACCGCCAGGAAGGCAGCCTCGTTCGTCATCATCCTCATCTTGGCCATGGCGGGCCTCGCCTTCGGCCGGATCAGCTATTTTTACTGGCCTACTTCCCGGATCCTCCCCGGGGTGGTCCTGGCCCCTGCAGGCAGGGAGCTTGGGGGACTCACCCGGGAGGGGTTTGATGAGCTCTTGGCCCGCCTGCCCCGCAAGATTTCTCTTCAACTTGAAGATCGGATCTGGGAGGCTGCTCCCGCCGATCTTGGCTTCCAGATCGACCGGGACCTAACCTGGCAAAGGGCATCCTTGGCGGGACGGGGGAAGGTGGCTGCGGCTTTGCTTGGGAGGTCGGCCACCATCCTGGAGCCGGCCGTGGAGTTCGACGAGGAGGCGCTAGAGGCTTGGCTCGAATCCCTGGCGGGGGAGGTTTATCAGCGGCCGCGAAACGCAAGTTTTGGCCCTGATGGAGAGCCCCTCCCGGGGGAGGAAGGCCGCCGGTTAGATTTGGCGGAGGCTAAGTCCTCCATCCTGGCCGCCTGGCTTGGACGGGGACCGGAGGTCTTGGCTTTACCCATGGAGAAACTCCCGCCCCAAACGGCCCTCGCGGATCTGGAGCCTTTTCGGGGGGGATGGAAGCTCGCCAGCTATCGGACGAGCCTCGGTTCATCGGACTCCAATCGAGTCCACAACATCGCTTTGGCCGCCCAGGCTGTCTCCGGAGTAGTCTTGCCCCCGGGGGGCCAGTTCTCCTTTAATGAGACCGTTGGCCCAAGGATAAAGGAACTTGGCTTCAAAGAGGCCCCGGAGCTCATCCAGTACCGGCTGGTGCCGGGCATTGGGGGAGGGATCTGCCAGGTGTCATCGACCCTCTACAACGCGGTGCTCCTGGCTGGCCTGCCCATCACTGAGCGGCACAATCATTCCCGGCCGCCGAAGTATGTAGGGCCCGGCCGGGACGCCACGGTGGTCTATCCTGGCAAGGACTTCCGCTTCGTCAACGATACGGATCAGCCCCTCCTTCTGCTGGCCAGGCTCGAGGACGACTCCCTGGAAGTCAGCCTCCTTGGACCAAAGCCCATGGCGGAGCAGGTTTCTTTGACGGTGGAGATCTTAGAAGAGGTGCCCTTCCGGGAGGAAGAGATCTTCGATCCAACTTTGGGCTCCGGTCAAGAGGAGGTGGTGGAAGAGGGAAGTGTTGGTCTGCGGGTCCGTCTCTGGCGGACCATCCAACGGGCGGATGGGTCCGTCAGGCGGGAGCTGGTGGGCGATGACCTGTATCCCCCGGTGTCCCGCGCAGTTCGCCGCGGCCTTCCTTGACCGCTCGGAGGGGGTAGTGTATAATGGGCATGTGGAACCACCCTAGATTCGCTTGTAGTGCGGATTCCCCTTATTCACAAACCCTGATTCGGGTGATGTCCTCTAATGGTCCCTGCCTTGGTCGGCATGGACAGGCAGGTTTCGAAGTATTCCCCCCTTGGCGAGCATGCCATCATGACAAGCCACCGGAGTGCCTTCTTTGGGGGTCAAAAGTCCGGGTGGAGGCGGTGCTAGTTGAGTGCAAAAGTCCGGTACGATCTCTATGCTAAGTACGAACATTGTAAAGATGAAGAAGTAGTTGAATTTGCCAGGGCGGGGGATGAATTTGCCCTGGAATACATGATTGACAAGTACAGAAACTTCGTCAGGGCGAAAGCCCGCTCTTATTTCCTGATCGGTGCCGATCGGGATGACATCATCCAAGAGGGGATGATCGGCCTGTACAAGGCCATCAGGGATTTCCGAGCCGATAGGCTGGCTTCTTTCCGCGCCTTCGCCGAGCTTTGCATCACCAGGCAGATCATTACCGCCATCAAGACGGCAACGAGGCAGAAGCACATTCCGCTCAACTCGTACATTTCCCTGAACAAGCCCATCTACGATGAGGAATCGGACCGCACTTTGATGGATGTCATCTCCGGCAGCAAAGTCACCGACCCTGAGGAGCTGGTGATCAGCCGGGAAGAGTTCATCGACATTGAAAGCAATCTAGAGGAGTTTCTCAGTGAGCTGGAATGGAATGTCCTCATGTCCTACTTAGAGGGCAAGTCCTACCAGGAAATTGCGGATGATTTGTGTCGCCACGTCAAGTCCGTCGATAATGCCCTCCAGCGGGTGAAGCGGAAACTGGAGCGATACCTGGAAAAACGGGAAATGGAAGCGGATCGGTTCTACAAGGAGTAACCGATTGACACCCGCCCGATGAGATGGTATAATCAAAACTGCTTGCAGGCCGGCGTAGCTCAACCGGTAGAGCAACCGCCTTGTAAGCGGTAGGTTGCGGGTTCAAATCCCGCCGCTGGCTCCAGAAAGGATTTGACGAAGACAAGACTTGATGTTATAATCAGCAATGGTCCTTGACACTGTGGAGGGATTCCCGAGTTGGCCAAAGGGGGCAGACTGTAAATCTGCTGGCGATGCCTTCGGAGGTTCGAATCCTCCTCCCTCCACCAGTTTAGAAAAGGTAACGACGCGGGGTGGAGCAGTCTGGTAGCTCGTCGGGCTCATAACCCGAAGGTTGTCGGTTCGAATCCGGCCCCCGCAACCAATATTAAGCCGGCATAGCTCAGTAGGTAGAGCGCATCCATGGTAAGGATGAGGTCACCAGTTCGATTCTGGTTGCCGGCTCCATTAAAATTCCTCTCGCTTGCGGGAGGATTTTTTTCGTACATACCGAATAACATTTAAGGTTTTTCGCTTTGCGATCGGCATCAAGACCGGTGGGAAAGGAGTTGGCCGCATATGGCGAAACAGAAGTTTGAAAGGACGAAGCCTCACGTTAACGTAGGGACCATCGGGCACGTAGACCACGGCAAGACTACGTTGACCGCCGCCATCACTTTGGCTTTGTCCAAGTCCGGTGGAGCGCAAGTGAAAAAGTATGATGAGATCGACA
>JAAYLE010000080.1 GCA_012522085.1 Bacillota bacterium
CTTGGCCACGTTGGGAATGACCGTCTCGAGAAGCAAATCGCTTGCACCATGACCCCACTGAGCAGCTATGTAGGCGGAACTCACGGCGCACTCCCTGATGATGTCCTGGTACTGCTTGGGAAGTGAATTCCATTTGTTCTGCTGAACAATGATAGCCATCGTGATCGTGTAATGCATCGTGCCTATCCAGTAAGGAGCAACTTCGTAATACCGATTCTCATAGTAGATCGACGGTGAATTCTCCATCGCATCGATGGTTCCCATTTGCAGTCCTGTGTAGCACTCGCCATAGGGAAGGGGGGTGACCACTGTACCGACAGCTTTAAAAGCATCGATTTGCGGCCTGCTGCCCATAGTCCGCATCTTGATGCCCTGAAGATCGTCTACGGACTTCAAGGGACGCCTGCCAAATGTGTCACGCCGACCCAATGGCGAGACAGCGAGGATTTCGAAATTGCACTCCTTGCTGGCCTTGGTCAGAATATCCGTCACGAAAGGCTTGAGCTGGGTTCTCGTTTCGAAGGTGCTTACAATTTGATGGCTGGGGTCTTTGAAAAGGAAGGGGACGTCATACAGGTACAGGCTGTTGGTGTAAGGGGCCAGATTGCTGGTTGCCGTTAGCGCCATGTCCAAAGCGCCAAGCTGGACATCTCTGACGTAGTCTTCTTCACTGCCGCCCCATTGTCCGCCTAGGTGAAGGATGATCTTGACTGCGCCGTCAGTGAGCTCTTCTACGGACCGGGCAAAAAGCATGCCCCAGATCCCGCCCTCTCCCCAGAAGGGGTCAGCACAGGGCAAGTGAAATTCATATTTGGCTGGCGCCGCAAGAGCGGCAGCTGATGACAAGAGGACGAACAGCAGAATCATGGTCACGGCTAGTTTGCGATGCATAACGACTCCTCCTTCTAATTAAGTGAGATGCTCGGTTCTCTGGATGATCTGGTCCTGCAGGGCTTTGTCCAACGAGATAAACTGGGCGCTGTAGCCTGCCACTTTCACGATCAGGTCGCGGTAACAGTCCGGATCTGCTTGGGCCGCCCGCAGCTTATCGGCAGATACAATGTTAAACTGAACCTGCCAACCTGCCAAATCGATGAGATATGCCTTGATCAAGGCGATGAGCTTGCTCAATCCTTCACCAACTACTGCGGTGGGGTGAAACTTGAGATTGAGCAGATTCCCATTGAGACACCTCGACTGATCGATCTTGCTCACAGATAGCGTTACTGCCGTCGGCCCGCTAACATCTGTTCCCGCCTGGGGCGAAATGTTGTCTGCCAGGGCATCGCCTGACTTGCGTCCATCAGGGGTTGCACCGGTCATTTTCCCTTCCGGCACATTTGCCGTGAGGCCTTGAAATGACACCCCGAAGACGCCGCCCCTCCACGGCGGATCATATTGTCTCACCTCCTCGGTAAACATTCGGGCGATCTCAGCCGCCATTTGGTCAACCTCGTCAACATCATTGCCGTATTTTGGACAATTGACCAGCAGCTGACGAATGTACTCGCCCCTCGGACCAGCAAAGTTGCTCAGCAAAGCTTGATGGAGTTCATGCGGCGACAGAACCATGTCTTCAAAGACCAGCTTCTTAATAGCAAAGAGAGAGTTGGCCGCGTTGGCCAGGCCATGTCCTTGGACGATGGTGTTCGTTTCGTTGTCTCCCCCTCCCTCGGACATGTCCTTGCCCATGTTGATCCGATAATCCAGGAGAGAGGAGGTGTAAGGCGAGGGGTTTAGGAGCGTATCAAGGAATGAGGTGATGTTGTTGAGTATCGGGACGAACTTGACGTAGTGGCTGAGCTGCTGCTGAAAAGCTTCCATGACCTCGTCGAAGCTGCTGCATTCAGTGAGGTCTTTATCCATCGGGAAGCTAGCTATTCCTGATAGGGGATCTCGACCGCCATTCAGGCTCATCTCTACGACTTTTAGTAAGTTGACGTATACACTCGAGCCGGTATGGCTTACGTGCTTGCCCGGGACAACAGGCTCGGAACAGGCAATCATCGCGTAGTCGCGGGCATCCTCTAGACCAATCCCTGCATCCATCATCGCCTCAATGATGGCGTTGTCCCCGAAGAAGGAAGGAAGTCCTCCCCCGTGCTCGAGAAGAGCTTGACCGGCTCTGAGGAGGAACTCATCAGGGGATTTTTCGTGAACGCGGACGATGACAACCGGTTCAGGCAGCTTCAGACTCCCTGTGACATCGAGAAAGACGTAGCTGAGTTCATTGGTGGCATCATCGCCTGCAGGGGTGACTCCCCCAACGGTTATCGCCTGAAAAGTCGGATACCCAGTCTTATACACCGTCTCCGACCAAGGCCTGATCTTCTTGATTTCGCACACCTTGATGAACAGACAGCCCAGGAGCTCGGCAGCTTTCCCCCTCGTCAGGATGCCTTCCCGGCAATCGGCTTCATAATAGGGATACAAGTACTGATCCATCCTGCCCAGGCCCACGGAATGACCATTGCTCTCCAGCCAAAGCAGCATGTGGGCAAACCAGACTGACTGGACTGCTTCGTGGAAGGTGCGGGCAGGGTTTTCCGGAACCCAGGCGCAGACCTCGGCAATTTCCAACAGTTCTCTCTTTCTTTCAGGGTTGCTTTCTTCCCTGGCGAGCTCCCTTGCTGCGGCAGAATAGCGCTTGGCAAAAGAGATCGCAGCCTCGATGCAAGTAGCTGCAGACTTGAGGAATAGCTGCTTGGCTGGCGCTTCGCGGTCCGCGCGGTCGAGGCGGGCCAAGGCTTCGTTGATTTCAGACAGGATGCCTTTGAGTCCGACTCGCAGCACCTTTTCATAGTTGACAACCACATGACCGTCCCCGGAGGCCTTCCTGTAGCCCGCGTAAATGACTGGTTTGATCCCAAAAGAAGAGGGGTCCCAGGCATCTTCGACGCCCTCTGGCAATAGCCATGAAGCCAGCTCTACAGCTATGTCCTCCCGCGAGCGGCCCTTCCAATAAGGGATTACCTCCTCCCGGAGGATCTGCTTGGATTCCTCGCTGAGGACATAACGGTCGAATGGTCGATTGCCAAAGTCATCAATCTCATTCTCGACGAACTTGATGCCGAACTCTGGATACAACGGCACTGCCTTGGGCTTGCTCCCTAAAGAGCCTACAATAAGCTCGCCTTCGGCGATCGGGACGGCCTTGTTAGTTAGCACTGCCTCGAAGGCTTTCGCTGCCCTCATCAAGGGAGGCAGGTTCTCTGTCGACTTATAGCTTTGCGTCACCAACCTGGCCCGCTCAACACAGATCTCCGGGGTATCAAAAGCACGTTCCTTAAGATTCCTTAACCGCAGGTTATTCTTTAGAAAGGATTCATATTCCATCTGTCTTGCCTCCTAGGAACGAGTATCAACCCTA